>CACMWO010000007.1 GCA_902617465.1 uncultured Alphaproteobacteria bacterium
AGGTAAAATCATACTTACTACAACTAATGCTCGAGCGAGTAGCATTAATCAAAAATATTTAAGCCAGCTAAATCAGGAGGAGTTTTCTTACAGGGGACAAGCTACTGGCCAATTTTATAAAGAATTATTTCCCACCGATGAAATTTTAAAATTAAAAAAAGGAGCCCAAGTAATTATGATTAAAAATGATCCTGAAAAAAGGTGGGTTAATGGATCCATTGGTATAATTCATGATATCGCTCAAAAAAAAATAAAAGTAAAAATCAATAATAAAATATATGAGGTTAAAAAAGAAAAATGGGATCGTATTCAATATACCTATGATGATGATCAACAAGAAGTTCAAGAGGAAATAACAGGATCTTTCAAACAGTATCCAATGAGATTAGCTTGGGCAATTACAATTCATAAAAGCCAGGGACAAACATTTGAAAAAGTTATTATAGATATGAGTCAAGGTTCTTTTGCTCCAGGACAACTTTATGTTGCACTAAGTAGATGTATAAGTTTGGAAGGTATAGAACTGCTAAGACCTATTAAAAAATCAGATATCATTGTTAACAATCAATTGATAGGTTTCCAAGACAGATTAATTTAAGATGGGTAAAAAAATATTATATAGTATTGCAGTCTTTGGCATTTTAGGTTTAGGCCTATATATTACATCGACATTTGAATACCACGAATACTATGAGGAATGTGAAAAACAAAGCAACACTCAAGGAGGTATAGAGTCCTGTGTTGATTTTATGATAGAGGAAGCAAAAAAATGATTTATCTTAAAGATAGTTATACAAAGAGTTTTGAAGAAAAAATTTTATTAGTCGAGGGTGACAAAATCATTACTCAAGATAGTTCTTTTTATGCTCAAAGTGGTGGGCAACCTGGAGACAAGGGAGTACTAGAAATTAATGATAAAAAATTCAATGTTATCAATACAGTTAAACATGAGTTAGGTATTGCCCATGTTGTTGACTCAGAAAATATAAATCTATCTGGGCAAATAAAAGGCCATATTGATTGGGATCATAGATATCGCCTAATGAAAATGCACACCTCGATGCACTTAATGTGTGCAGCGTTACCTTATTATGTTACAGGAGGATCAATTGGTTTAGAAAAAAGTAGGATTGATTTTGATTTAGGCGAAGAAACATTTGAATTTGAAACTTTAAATAAAATCATTAATGAATTTATTCAACAATCTCATTCTATTTCTTATCAGTGGATAACAAATGAAGAGCTAGATCAAAAACCTGAACTAGTGCGAACCTTGTCAGTTAAACCGCCAAGAACAAATGATAAAATTCGACTTGTTAAAATAGGAGATATTGATTTACAACCGTGTGGGGGAACTCACGTCGCTAATACAAATGAAATTGGCGAATTTAAATTTATTAAGTATGAGAGTAAAGGAAAAATGAATAAACGTGTTCAGTTTACTCTCATATAATGCACAAAGCATCCTTGAAAGATTTTTTACTTTTATTTTTATTAGCTGGTATATGGGGAAGTGCGTTCTTTAACATCAAAATTGCTTCTGAAAGTTATACACCAATGGCACTTGCCTTTGGTAGAATTTTTTTTGCTGCAATAGTAATGCTTATTTACTGTTGGATAAGGAAAATTTCAATTGAAGCATTTGGAGAAAATTGGTTATGGTACGCAACTATAGGATTTGTGAATTTAGTTCTCCCCTTTTTTTTTATTTCATTTGGTATATTAAAAGTTCAAAGTAATCTAGCAGCAATCTTGATGTCCACGGCACCTATTGCAGCAACAATCTTAGGACATTTATTTATTCAAAATGAAAAAATTAATCTTTTAAAATTTGTTGGAATATTAATAGGTTTTCTTGGTATTGTTTATTTATTTTCAGATAATATTCTAATCAATCAGTCAAATATCTTTTATGCATTTATGGTAATCTTGGGTCCAGTTTGTTACACCATAGGTGGACTATTTTCACTCAAGCTAAAACATATTAAAAATGAAGTACTTACATCAAGTATTTTAATTTGGGCAGTTATTCTTTTATTACCAATAATGTTCATTTTTGAAAATCCAACAGAATTGAGACCGTCTCTTAATGCTACAATTTCTCTTCTGTATCTTGGTATCGTTGCGACCGCGATAGCTTGGTTAATGAGATTTTATATTCTTAAAAATAATGGCTTAGTTTTTCAATCACAAGTTGCCTACATCATTCCAATTTTTGGTTTGATATTTGGATATCTTTTTTTAAATGAAAAAATAACTTATAAAATTATTGTTGCCCTTATTGCTGTTTTAATTAGCACATACTTGATTGAAAAAAGTAAAAAAAATAAGATTACTGATAAACTATCTTGATGTTATTTGCTTATAATATACTGTACGCAATCTAATTATGTCAGCAGATATCTTAATTAAAATTGATAATCTAAAAAAAACTTTTCAAGGTGGTTTAGAAGCTCTTAAAGGAGTTAATTTAGAAATTCAAAGAGGTGAAATTCTTGCCCTTCTTGGTCCAAATGGTGCTGGAAAAACAACACTTATTAATGCCATATGTGGGATAGTTCTACCTACATCAGGAACCATTTCAGTTGATGGATATGATGTTGTTAAAGATTTCCGAAAAACTCGATCGATGATTGGTCTTGTGCCTCAAGAACTCCATTTAGAAGCCTTTGAAAAAGTTTTTCAAAATGTTTCTTACACTAGAGGCCTATATGGTAAGAAAAAAGATCCCGCATACATAGAAAAAATTCTTAAAGATCTCAGCCTTTGGGATAAAAAAGATAGTAAGCTTCGTGAGCTTTCTGGAGGTATGAAAAAAAGGGCATTAATTGCAAAGGCATTGAGTCATGAACCAAAAATACTTTTTCTAGACGAGCCTACTGCAGGTGTCGATATTAATTTGCGAAGAGATATGTGGAGAGCAGTGAAAGAACTCAAAGAAAATGGTGTGACAATCATCCTTACAACTCATTATATTGAAGAAGCTGAGGCTATTTCTGATCGAGTATCTGTAATCAATAATGGCGAAATTATAATTACTGATAATAAGAATGATTTAATGCGAAAAATGGGTCAAAAGAATTTAACTATAGAATTTCAAGAGCCTTTCAGTCAAATCCCATCTACTCTAGAGTCGTATAACTTAAAAATGAATAGTAATAATTCTTTAACATATTCATATGACTCTCACGGATCTTCAACTGGTATTACAGCACTTCTTCAAGACATAAAGTCGGCTGGTCTTAAATTAAAAGATTTAAATTCCTCTCAGACATCGCTGGAAACTATATTCGAAAAACTTTTGGAGGAGAGTGTATGAACTGGACAGGCATAATGGCGATTTACATGCATGAAATGGATCGAATGAGAAGAACAACTGTTCAAAGTATATTTTCTCCTGTGATATCATCCTCTCTTTATTTTGTTGTCTTCGGTGCTGCAATAGGAAGTCGCATCCCTGTGATTGAAGATATCTCTTATGGTTCTTTCATAGTACCTGGTATGATAATGTTAGCTTTACTTACACAAAGTGTCTCAAACGCTTCCTCAGGTATTTTTTTTCCAAAGTTTCTTGGAACTATAAATGAAATATATGCTGCCCCACTATCAACAACAGAGATAGTTATTGGTTTTGTTGGTGCGGCCACTACAAAATCAATAATTTTAGGAAGCTTAATATTAGCAACAGGGTTATTTTTTGTTGAAATTTATATTATGCATCCTTTTACAATGATTTTAATGCTCGTTTTAACATCTTTAACTTTTAGCTTACTTGGTTTTCTTATAGGGATGTTGTCATCAAATTGGGAGGAGCTATCAATATTTCCAACACTAATTTTATCTCCACTCGTATTTCTTGGTGGATCGCTATATTCAATAAACTGGTTACCAGAGTTTTGGCAAAACGTTTCTTTGGTAAATCCAGTTCTTTACTTAGTTAGTGGTTTTCGATGGAGTTTTTATGAAATGGCTGATGTGAGTATTACAACAAGTTTGATTATGATATTTACATTTTTAATTTTAAATATTTCTGCAATTATTTATATTTTTTCAAAAGGCTTCAAAATTAAAGATTAGAAACAGATGTCAAATAGGATCGTCTGGTTTAAAAAGAATTTAAGATACAAGGATAATGAAATTCTTATTGATGAAAATAAAAGATCTATATTAATTTACATAATTGAACCTGATCTGTGGAAGCAAAAAGATATGTCTTTAAGGCAGTGGCAATTTACATTAGAGAGTGTAAATGAGCTTAAACGACAATTACTCAGAAATAATTTACATTTAAATATCTTTTTTGGTGATGCATTAGAAATATTCAAGTTTTTAAAAGATAAATATAGCTTTTCAAGTGTAATTAGCGAACAAGAAACAGGTATTCAATGGACTTACCAAAGAGATAAAAAATTAAAAAAATTTTTTTTTCAAAATAAAATTGATTGGATTGAGTGCTCTTACCCAGGTGTTATAAGAGGACAACATGATAGAAACCTATGGGCTAAAAATTTTAGAAACGAAATTATTACAAAGTCTAATTTGCCCATCATAAAACAATCAGTTAATTTAGAATTATCAAACCATGAATTACCAAAATTTTTTTATGATTCAACACCATGTCCATATAGGCAAAAGGGCGGATCTGTCGAAGCAGAAAAATTGCTTCATTCTTTTTTAAATAAAAGAGGTGAAAATTATCAATTTGAGATGTCTAGCCCAATAACTGCTGAAAAAAGCTGCTCAAGATTATCAACTCATTTGACATACGGTACAATATCACACCGCACAATTTTTCAAGAAGCCGCAAAAAAAAGAGATCTAATAAAGCATACCAATAAAAATTTTGCTAAATCTATAAATTCATTTTTATCTAGGTTACATTGGAGATCGCATTTTATTCAAAAATTAGAGGATCAGCCATCAATTGAACATGCAAGCTTTATTCCTGTGTATGATCAAATACGTGATAAAGATGAAGAGAAATTAGAGGCTTGGATTGAAGGTAAGACCGGAGTTCATTTTATCGATGCATGTATGATTTATTTAAGAAATCATGGATGGATTAATTTTAGAATGAGAGCAATGTTAGCTTCATTTGCTTCTTATAATTTATGGCTTGATTGGAGATACTTTGCTCCACGCTTGGCAGCATTGTTTACAGACTTTGAACCTGGAATTCATTACAGTCAAATACAAATGCAATCAGGTACTACCGGTATTAATACTATTAGAATGTATAATCCTTATAAGCAAGCTATGGATCAAGATCCTCTCGGTAAATTTATTAAGTCACAAATTCCTGAAGTAAAAAATTTCCCACCTGCTTTTTTTCATAATCCCCCAAAAAAAAGTTTGAACGTAAATTTGTTCGATAATGAGTTTCAAAAAGAAATAATAAATGTTAAAGAAACTGCTCAGTATGCTAGAAAAAAAATTTTTGATATTCGCAAATCACAAGAACATAAAATACTTGCAAAAAATGTTTATTTAAAACATGGTAGTAGAGGAAGAAATTGAACTAATCTATGTTTGAAAAACCTGATTATATCGTAATTGGTTCTGGTTCAGCAGGATCTACAATTGCTTACAGACTTGGGGAAAACCCTCAATTAAAAATTCTAGTATTAGAATTTGGCGGCAATGACAATAGTCCTTTTATACAAATGCCTGCAGCACTCTCATACCCAATGAATATGAATAAATTCGATTGGGGCTATAAAGCAGAACCCGAGCCTACTTTAAATGGTAGGTCTCTCGTTTGCCCTAGAGGTAAAGTTATAGGAGGGTCTTCGTCAATTAACGGAATGATTTATGTTAGGGGTAATGCTGGTGATTATAATCAATGGGCAGAAAGTGGTGCAAAAGGTTGGGATTATCCCGATGTCCTTCCATATTTCCAAAGAATGGAAGCAAGCCATGGAGGCAATTCAGAGTTTAGAGGAAAATCAGGCCCTCTAAACATAACTCATGGCAAAAGAGATAACCCATTACACAATGCTTTTGTAAAAGCTACCGAGCAGGCGGGATACACCTACACTGATGACTACAATGGCTTTCGACAGGAGGGTTTTGGACCAGCTGATATGACTGTTTGGAAAGGCTCACGTTTTTCAACCGCAAAAGCTTACTTAAAACCAGCATTAGCAAAAAAAAATGTACAACTTATAACAAAGGTCCTAGTCGATAAAATAATTTTTCATGAAGACAAAGCTAAGGGAGTTGAAGTATTTCATCAGGGCCAAAAAAAAACCTTTAGTGCAAATATTGGTGTAATTTTATCAGCTGGCGCTATCAATAGTCCGACAATTCTTCAGAGATCGGGCATTGGAGAGGGCAATGATTTAAATAGTTTGGGGATCAAAGTTATTAAAAACTTACCAGGCGTTGGTAAAAACTTACAAGATCATTTAGAAGTTTATTTTCAAGTCAAATGTTTACAACCAGTAACACTTAATAAATATTTAAATCCTTTTTCTAAATTACTTATCGGCATGCAATGGATGTTTCTTAAAAGCGGGCCAGGTGCAACAAACCAATTTGAAACTCTTGGTTTCATTCGCTCTGATAAAAACATACAATATCCTGATATACAATTTCATTTTCTTCCAGTCGCCATTAGATATGACGGAAAGGCGCCTAGCGAAGGTCACGGTTTTCAATTGCATGTAGGGCCAATGCGTTCAAAATCTAGAGGTTTTGTAAAATTAAAATCTAGTGACCCATTTGATTCACCAACTATAAAATTTAATTACATGTCTCATGAAGATGATTTTCCAAACTTTAGAAAATCACTTAGACTTAGTAGAGAGATACTAAGTCAAGAGGCCCTAGTTCCCTTTAAAGGAGATGAAATTCAACCTGGTGACGACGTTGTTTCGGATGAAGGACTCGACGAATTTATAAAAAATAATTGTGAAAGTGCTTATCATCCATGTGGTACCTGCAAGATTGGAAAAGAAGATGACCCATCTTCTGTCGTTCTAAATGATTGCAAAGTAAAGGGTTTTTCAAATTTATTTCTTGCAGACTCATCAATTTTTCCTCAGATATGTAATGGCAATCTTAATGCTCCATCTATAATGACGGGTGAGAAAGCCTCAGATCATATCTTGGGAAAACCTCTTTTAGCACCATCAAATCTACAACCTTATACCCATCCAAATTGGCAAAATTCACAAAGATAAAATTAATGATCAGGTTAGTGCTTTTGTTTCTGGTACTCCCATTAACTGCATATTCTGATAAACATATTCCATATTATAAATCTCTTGCTCATGATGAGTCTTGGCTACGTCACTATCCAGAAAATCAAGATTTGAATAAACAAACTGAGAAGTTTCTCCTTACAGAGGAAAATATGCCTGTAAAGGTTATTGAAGAGTTTAGAAATAGTTGGAGTTCTTATACAGACTGGTACCGCATTGAATTATTTAATGGAATACAAGGTTGGATTGCTCACAATCAGTTATCTAAAAAAAGAACCTTGCTAATACTTGAGGATATTGAGTTGTATGCATTGAAATCTTATGACCGTGAATCTTGGATGACTATTCAAAAAGGAGTAATACTTGCACCAAAAATTGTAAACTTATTAGAGGTAAAAGAAACAATGGTGAAAGTAAGTATACCTAAGGACAATAAATCCTCTATTAAAGGATGGATACCCATAGATGACAGATTATGGGGAGTCTCTGATAAAGAAACGCAAATTTTAAATGATTAAATACTTACTATTTACATTACTCGTGGTACAAGACTTGATGGCCTATAGTGAATCGCCTTATAAAGTAGTTCATCAGACTGATAAGTATGAAATTAGATTTTATGAGGAGCGTCTGGTAGTTCAAACCCAATACACTAATCAAAATAATGGATTTCGAAAACTTTTTAATTATATTTCTGGCAATAATAAACAAAGTGAAAAAATTTCAATGACCACACCAGTGAATGTTACTCAAATTGAAAACGAGTACGTTATGCAATTTTATTTACCAAGTAAATACAAACTAAATGAAATACCTTTACCATCAGATAACTCAGTAAAAATTTCTTCAATTGAGCCAGGTTATTTTGCAGTAATTAGATATTCTGGTTTTGCTTCAGATAAAAATTTTTATAAACACCGAGATGTTTTAAAAAGTGAGTTAAATACTGATAATATTGAAGTAATTGGACCCGCTATTAAAGCTACTTATGATGGTCCGTTCACATTGCCTAATCTTAGAAGGAATGAAGCAATTTATAAAGTTGATTGGAAGAATCCTCTTTAAGTCACAAACACTTGCTTATTGATTTAAGATTTAGTCTTGCTCTTTTAATTATTTTAATCATATTTATTGATGTTTTTTTACCAATATGACTGATTTTATTGGACAATCTGGGATATTCACAAGTTGCATAGTTTCATTAACTTCTTAGCATTATTTTTTTTTTGATTCAGTATTTATAAGTTTCTCAACTCAAAAATAAGAGAGGTATTTATGAAACTAATAACAGCAATTATCAAGCCCGATAAAGTTGAAGCTTTGAGACAAGCACTCACAGGTGTGGACATCCAAGGTTTAACTATCGTCGAGGCTAAAGGATATGGGCGCCAGAAGGGTCATACCGAACTGTACCGAGGCGCAGAATATGAGGTACATTTTCTTCCTAAATCTCGAGCAGAGGTTTTAGTAGATTCTGCAGACGTCGAAAAAGTCATTACAACAATTTCTGAAGCAGTAAAATCAGGAAAAATTGGAGATGGCAAAATTTTTGTAACTGAAGTGCAAGAGGTTGTCCGAATACGTACAGGAGAACGAGGCGCTGAGGCAATTAAATAAGGAGATCCAATGAAAAAAATATTAACTTTTTTAATCCCTACTTTGCTTTTCTCTGGAGTTGCAAGTGCGGAAGTATCTGCTGAAACAGCCTTTGTATTTAATACATTTTTATTTGTTTTTAGTGGAGTCTTAGTGATGTTTATGGCATTAGGTTTTGCCATGTTAGAAGCTGGATTTGTTCGTAAAAAAAACACATCAGCAATTTTATTAAAAAATATAGCTTTATACTCAATTGCAGGAATAATGTTTTATCTAATCGGTTACAGTTTAATGTATGTAGATGTTTCAGGTTGGATAGGTTCATTAGGTGGTATGTTTTACGATACTGCTGATGATTTAACAGCTGCAACTGAAGAGGGTGGCTACTCTTTAGCATCAGATTGGTTCTTCCAAATGGTGTTCTGTGCTACAGCAATTTCAATCGTATCTGGTGCATGTGCTGAAAGAATTAAAGTATGGCCATTTATGATATTTGCAGCATTTATGACAGGAATTATTTATCCAATTTATGGTTCTTGGACCTGGGGCGGTGGATGGCTCACAGAAATGGGCTTTTCTGATTTTGCTGGATCTACAATAGTTCACTCAGTTGGTGGATGGGCAGCTTTGACCGGCTGTTTAATTCTTGGTCCTAGAGCTGGAAAATATGGTGCAGATGGAAAGATCTCTCCAATCGCTGGTGCAAACATGCCTTTAGCGTGTCTTGGTACCTTCATCCTTTGGTTTGGATGGTTTGGATTTAACGGTGGATCTCAGTTAGCACTTGGTAGTGCCGCTGATGCCTCTGCAATGTCAATTGTCGTTGTAAACACAAATATCGCTGCATGTGGCGGTGTCGTGGCTGCAATTATTTTATCACAGTTATTGTATAAAAAAATTGATCTATCTATTGCATTGAATGGCGCTATAGCAGGTCTTGTTGCTATTACCGCAGGTCCAGATTTAAGCAACCACTTCTTATCTATGATTGTTGGTGCGATAGGTGGTATCCTTTGTACTATTGCTATCCCAATGCTCGACAAAATGAAAATCGATGATGTTGTCGGTGCAATATCAGCACACTTAGTTGCAGGTATTTGGGGAACTCTGGCCGTAGGTATTTTTGGTAGCGGCGATTTCCTAGTGCAATTAATAGGAATTGTTGCTGCAGCAGTCTTAGTTGTACCTTTAAGCGGTGTTTTCTTTTATATTCTAAAAGGAACTGTAGGCTTAAGAGTATCAGAAGAGACAGAAGCATCTGGTTTAGATAGTGCTGAATTAACAACAGTCGCTTACCCAGAATTTAAATAATCTTATTTATAGTACTCCTAAAAAAGGGGCACATTATGTGCCCCTTTTTTTATATTAACTCATCAATTAAACTTGTAATTTTTGAACTGTCAGGTTTGGTCATAGAGGACCAACTTTTAACTAATTGACCCTCTCCATCAAAGAGATACTTATAAAAATTCCACTTAGGAGTTTCGTTATACTCTGATGTCATCCAACTGTATATCGGATGGGCATTTTCACCAACAACACTAATAATTTCTGATATAATAAATTTGGTTTCATAATTAACTAAACAAAATTCTTTAACTTCCTCATTATTACTTAGCTCTTGATGAAAACTATCAGAAGGAGTTCCAATAATTACTAAATTCTTTTCAAAATACTCACGGTGAAGATTGGATAAATTAGCGTATTGTTTTGTGAAACCACATCTACTAGCCGTATTTACAAGAAGAATGGGTTTACCTTTAAATTTATCAAGATTAACTGTATTTCCATCAATATCTTGAATACTAAAGTTATATAAGTTTTTCGCCATAATGCTCCCTATGCTTGTGAGTAAAATACTCAAAGTTATCAAGAAAATTCTCATGAAAATATATACTTACTTAAAATTATCTGGATTTATAGATTTAAACTTTTGGTAAACCTAAAACTTCATTTTTTTTGATGTATTCGTCTTTGTAGGGAGGCCTGCTAAATACCTCTTTAATCATAGGTTTAAAAAAATCTAGATCTTTATTTTCATATTCGGGATCAAAAGATTTTTGATCCCATCTTTCACAGAAATCTGCACAAGTTTTGAAATAAATATTATCTTTAAATTTATCCCTAGCATTTTTATCCCATCCATAATGATGAGCATAGTAGATCATTTGAAAAATTCCATGATGCTCAATCACCCATGTTATTTCATCTCTTACATAAGGTCTTATAACTTCAGCAGAAAACCTATCGTGATTTTGAGGGGCGAGTCCATCTCCAATATCATGAAGTAAGGCACCAACAATCCAATCAATGTCAGCTCCATCATTATACGCTCTAGTAGCTGATTGGAGACCATGATCTAATCTTGTTATCTTGTAACCCTCCATAGTATTTTTTCCTTGTCTTGTAAGCTCTTCAATTATTCTTTCATATGTCAAAGAAACATACTTTTCCTCATATTTTTGGAGCAATAGATAATCTTCTTTATCTCCATCTTTCATATGTTTAAATTTTACATTTTTCTCAGTCATAAATTTGTCTCACTTAGATGATATTTTTCATGTAAATGTCTCAATTTTCCGTCAGTTGAATCAAATTCTAGATAACAACCTTGCAAATGTCTAGCTCCCTCACTCGAGTCATAAGAGGTTCTTCCATGAAGAAGTCTATGGTTGTCAAACATCATTACATCTCCTGGTAAGAGCTTAAATTTTATCTCGAAGTCAGTTGAAGTGTATAAGTCTCCTAATAATTTTCTCGCTTTATAAAAACTCTCTAGTTTTTCATTTTCTAAAGGTGGCACGTAATCAACTCTAGTACTATATCTGACTTGCTTATAGTCCCCATCCTTGTCTAATTCAATTAACTCTCCCCAATTTTCTAAAATTATATCTTTATCTTGAAATCGGTAACGTAAATTTGTTTTGGTTAAAGACTCAAATGCTTCTGGCTCATTTAATTTAATATATTCTGCAACTGAAAAACCATCAACAAGAGTAGAAAAACCACCACTTACTTCGTTTTTTAGACAGTGCAAGAACTGTATCCCAGGTGCTTCTGGTTTTCTGTAAGGGTTATCAGTATGAGGCGGTAATGCAATAGGTTTATAGGCTAAGTCATTTGGATTTGGTTTAGACATTACATCAAAAAATTCTCCAAAATTTGTGACCTTAACTGGGCCTATTGAATTTACAAATTTTAATAAATACTTACTTTCAGTTGGTACATTTTTAATAATAACAAATCCATATTTATAAAAATCCATAAGAAGATTATACATAGACTCTTTTTTAACCATATCTACTTCAAAAATAGCCTGAGGTATAACTTCTAGTTGAGAATTCCATAAAATTCTTTTTGGTAAGGGTCCTCTTTTATTTTTTTCTCCATCCATTTCAATCAAAAGATCATTTAAACGATATTGACCTTTTGCTCCATCATTAAATTCAACATCAAGTTTGAGATCTGATAATTTGCAACTTATAATTTTTAATTTTAGGTCAATAGAGGATGGCTCATATAATCTTTGATTTGTATCTAAATCAAAATACTTTTCACCCGGTAGTCTCTCTCTTAACCAAATGGGATGCAAATGAAATGTCTTATTTTGATGAATTATCTTAATAGTATTGTTTTCAAAATGAAAATCCATAATTCAAGCCCCAAGTATTAATAATTAAATATTTTGCTAAATTTAATTAATTGTCAATTAAGAAATTAACTCTTGATTTTAAATATTGCCTCAATTTCTACCGTAAAACCTAGAGGTAAAGAATTAACTCCTACTGCAGCTCGAGCATGAATACCAGTCTCGCCAAAAATATCTTTCATCATATTTGAGCAACCATTGATTACTAAAGGTTGCTGTGTGAAGCTCTCAATACAATTTACAAAACCTGTCAATTTTATTAATTGGTCTACTCTATTAATTGATCCTATTTCATTTTTTAAAGCAGATAATATAGCTAATCCACATAGCCTAGCGTGATTTTGAGCAGTCTCTAAATCAACATCAGCCCCAACTTTTCCTTTTGCAAAAGAACCATCCTCAAGTAATGGACCTTGACCAGATATATATGCAATATTATCAACAATAACGCAGGGTTTATAACTCCCTGCAGGTTTGGCAGGTTTTGGTATTAAAAGACCTAATTCAGCTATCTTGGCTTCGAAATCCATCAATTAAAAAATTACTCTTTTTCATCAATTTTACTAATCATTTGTTCAGTAGCAGTTTGCATTCCTATTGCGGAAGTAGTGCGTGGCACAATCATTGTTGGTGTATTTTCATCGTAAATTTCACTTGTTCGTCCAACCCTAATTCTTTGATAGGTAAATAAGCCCAAAAATACGTAAACAATTGTACAATAATAAAAAAGTCCATAGGCATTAAAATACGCCATAAATACAGATACTAAAATTGGCCCTAAAACTAAACCTAAAGCATGAACTAATGTAAGAGTTGAACTAGCAGAAACAACCTCATCCTTTTCTAAAAAATCATTTAGGTGAGAAATAACAACCGCGTAGTAAGGGAGAGATACAGCTGAATGTATGCCAACGAATAAAAGAAGTATATTAAATGAAAAAGTTCCAAAAATAATTACACAAATAGATGAAGCTAAAGCAATGATATTTAATATCAGTAAAATTATTCTCCTATCAAATGTATCCGATAATTTACCAATCGGATATTGAAATAAAGCTCCGATGAAAGTATTTACAAAAACAAGTATTGAAATTTGAAAAATACTTAAGCCTAACTTAGCTCCAAAAACTGCAATTAATCCAAATGATGCTCCATAAATCATACCAATACCAAAAGAACCGATAAAGGACATCGGAGAATTTTTATATAGATCTTTTAGAGATATGAACTTAGGTGTAGAAAATTCTGGTGCTGATTTTTTAGTAAGCAAAATTGGAACTAAAGCAAAAGAAATTAACAAAGATGTTAAAATATATAAGTGTGCCTCAGTAGTCTCTTTTAGATTTATTAGCAAACCACCCCCACTAGTTGAGAAATATAAAATTACCATGTAAAGCCCAATAAGTTTCCCCCTTGTTTTATTATCAGCACGATCATTTAGCCAACTTTCACAAACGATATATATTGCTGCCAATGAGAACCCTGTCAGTAATCTTAAAAAAAACCAAAAATATGGGTTAACATAAATCCAATGAAATAAAATCGTAATGGAAGCAATTGATGCAAATGCTGCAAAAACTCTTATATGCCCAACATTTTTAATAATTTTAGGACAAATATATGAGCTTGCTAGAAAGCCTATAAAATAACCTGTAAAGACATATCCAATTTCAAAATCGGAAAAATTAAATAATACTGCATTAATATTTAACAAGGTTCCTTGCAAAGAATGTGCAAGCATAATAAATCCAAAACCTGCAAATAGAGCCCAAGAACTATAAACGATATTTAACACCCGAGACTATTTAAACTTTTAGTTTAAAAAAGCAATTATTATTTATTGAAGGGGAGGCTCGTCATTACAGACTCAACCTCTTCGCCATCAACAAGAAGTGTCTGTTTTTTTTCTAAACTTTGATATTGGGTTTGTACCATCGCTATTCCAAGACAACAGCCAAAATCTGGACTAAAGCATGCGGCCCTTAGTTCACCTATTATATTAGTACCAATTTTTAAAGGTAACGCTTTTGTAATTTCAATTTTATCTAGTTTGAGTTTTAAACCAACTAAAGATCTCCTGACTCCCTCTTTGTGCTGTTTTTCTAACTCCGCTTTTCCTAAATAATCTATTTTGGGATTGAAAGAAACAAAAGAACCCAAACCACATTCTAGTGGGGTATCATCCATATTCATATCATTTCCAAATGATAATAGACCACCTTCTATCCTTTCAATTAAATTTGGACAACCTGGTCTTACATCTAAATCTTCACCTTTAGACATAAGGGTATCATAAAGATCTAGGCCGATTTCATCATGATCTACATAAATTTCAAATCCACCCTGTTTGGACCAACCTGATCTCGCAATTAAAAATTTATGATTTTGAAAATCAAATTTTTTGAAATTGAAAAATTTTAATTTATCTATGTCTTTAAACACTCTTGACATAAGCTCAAATGATTTTGGTCCCTGAACAGCAAGAATGTTAACATTAGGTTCAGTAATCTCAACGTCAAGGTTCATACCAATTGCAATTCCTTTTGCATAAAGAAGCACATCTGTATCTGCTATTGATAGCCACCATGTTTTTTCACCAACTTTCATTATCAGTGGATCATTAATAATTTTACCTTTGTCATCAATAATTGGAGCGTAATAGCAAAGATAATCTTTTGCCTCAGATAAATCTCTACACGTAATTAATTGTGTAAGTTTAGCTGCATCAGGTCCATGAATTTGAACTTGTCTCTCGCCAGATACATCCCAAAGTTGAACATTTTTTTTTAGGTGCCTACTATCTTCCTCTATACCTTTAAAAGATGCAGGTAAAAGCATGTGATTATAAACTGTGTATGATTGTACACCATATTCCTCAATTCTTTTGGTGTAAGGGGTAGAGCGAAGTCTCGCACTTTTAGCAATTAAGTGGGTCATAAAATTCAGTGTAGTTAATATGTATTCTTGCTACAAAGCAATGATATTATTTCTATAAGACATTTAGCCCTAAAATAAATATTAAGAATGTTACTGATACAAAAGATACAAAGCTAAAAGTCATACCAATTAATATAGCAGCATACCCTTGATTAAAGATTTTTCTCAAATCAATAGAGGCACCAAGGGCTGTAAGAGCTAGGCCAAATAGAATTGAAATTAATTTTTCAAGTATTACTAAAAATTCTATCCATTTCTCATTATCAAAAAAGTATAAGTCCATAAATGAGCGAAAGGTTGCAAATAAAATAAAACCCACTACAAAAAGCGGAATTGAATTAAATATTCTAACAAAGATAGATTGACTTTTATTTTTATTATTTTTCGAACTTTTATTAAAAAAAATTAATATCGGTATCAAAGCTAAAAGAAATAAATTTCTAATTATTTTTGTTATTGTAGCGATTTCTAAAGTCTTTTGATTTGGATGTAAATCACTATGAACCATAGCAGCTGCTAAAACTTGACTTGTATCATGAATACTAACGCCTAAAAAAATGCCTTTAGCTAAGTCTGTCAAAAAAAATAACTCCACAAAAAAAGGATATGTTAATACAGCTATACTTCCCCATAAAACCACTATTAGTATAGCCACGGCTACTTCTTGATCCTTTGATTTTAATATAGTTGAGGAAGCCATAATAGCTGTGACACCACAAATGGATGTACCGATTGCTAATAATTTTGATATGCCTTTTTGAGTTGGCCAAAATTTTTTAATAAAAAAATATGTAAGAAAAATGGATAATATTGTAATTATTATGACAAATATAGACTCTATACTGACTCTCCATAACTGAATCAAACTTATCTTTATACCTAATAAAACAATTGCTAATTGAAGTATATTTTTCTTAATAAATTCTCGACCTTCAACAATATTAGAAGATATGGAGAATATATTAAAAAAAAATATTCCCAAAATGAGTGATAGAAGACTTAATGGCAATAATGGTATGTTAAAGACATATTCTAAGGGCTGCTTTAAAAATATTGCTAGTAGGTAGATAAAAGTTATGAAAAATACACCAATTAGACTTTTATTTAACATATTGATTAATTAATAAAAATGTAAGCTAAAGTTTTTATAGGTAATAACTTAATTTCTAATTTATTCTCTTGAGCCACTTCTATGCTGCTGAATACGATGACCAAATGATTGGGAAACTCTGTCAAAAATAATAGCCAATGCAACAATTGCTAAACCATTAAATAAACCCATAGCAAAGTATTGATTAGTAATTGCTTTTAAAACGGGTTGACCAAGTCCCTTAACTCCAATCATTGATGCAATCACAACCATTGCTAAAGCCATCATGATTGTTTGATTAATTCCTGCAAATATTGTTGGAAGCGCTAAAGGTAATTGTACTTGAAACAATTTTTGTCTTGGATTGGCACCAAAAGCATCAGCAGCTTCCAAAACTTCTTTATCAACTTCTCTTATACCTAAGTTTGTAAGTCTAATAATAGGTGGGATCGCATATATTACCACAGCTAAAAGCCCGGGAATTTTTCCTATACCCAACAACATAACCACGGGTATTAAATATACGAAGCTTGGCATTGTTTGCATGACGTCTAGTATTGGTGTGCAAATTCTTTGAGCACGTTCTGATTTTGCCATAAGCACACCAACAGGTATTCCAATTCCAATTGAAAGCATGGTGCAAACTCCAATAATACTAACCGTAGACATTGTGTCTTCCCACATCCCAAATATTCCTATAAGCAAAAATGCAAATAATGAACCAATGGTTACAGATATTTTTCTACTACCAAAATAAATTACAGCCAAAAAACATATTAATACAATTGGCCAAGGCGAATTTTGTAATAATTTTTCAAACCAAACTAGGAAATATAAGACGGGATCAAATACTGCTTCTATTGCATCACCATATTCTCTTGAAAAAGCCCGATAAGATGCATCAAAACCTTTTTTGATAAATCTAAGTGTTTCTCTGCTAAGTTCGGGAAACTCTGATAGGAAATCTTCCATTTAATTGATATTTAGAGGCGGGCTTTAAGCCCACCTCTTTTAGTAAAATTTTATAATTAGTCTATTGCAGCCTCAACAGCAAGCATTGTTTCAAAGTCTACCCAGCTTTTCCACTCTGAGTAATTTTGTAAGAAATAAATTGCTGTGTCTTCACCTGTTGCCTGGTTGTCGTCCTTCCAAGCTAAAAGCGCATTAACAGTTGAGTTAGGAAGGGCTCTTTTTGAAATGTAGTCCATTCCTGGTCCAGTAGAGTTCATGAAATTATCAGTTACAACAGTAAAGACTGATGATACAACCCATGAATTTTTCTGTGGATCTTCACAACCTTCTTGAGAGGTACAAGTACTCCACTCGTCAAAGTCATGAGGTACTCCAAAGTCAAGTTTTTTCATTGGATACTTACCTAAAATAGCTGTTGGTGCCCAGTAATAACCTAGCCAACCTTCACCTTTTTCGTAAGCTTCAGCAATTGAACCAGCTAATGCTCCACCAGAGCCTGGATCTACAAGATTAAATCCTTTTGACTCAGCATCATATGCTTGGAAAAGGTTTCCTGTACTGATTTGACAGTTCCAACCAGATGGACAAGTATAAAGTGCTGCCCCATCACCCTCTGGATGAGGAAATAATTCTGGTCTTGCAAGAGCATCTTCAACAGTTACGATGTCAGGGTTTGCATCAGCTAAGTACTGAGGTATCCACCATCCTTCTTCACCAGTATCAGACAAAACTTCAGCGGCGTAGTGAAGTCTTCCTTCATCAACAGCAGCATCTAAAGCAATACGAACGGAGTTAATCCATAATTCTGGAGCCACATCTGGCTCACCTTTTTCCATCATTGATGTAGCTGTTGGCATAGTATCACCTGGAACTAGTTCAACATCACATCCATATCCCTCTCCAAGGATAAGTTTATCAACGTGGGCAAACATTTCAGCGGATGCCCAGTTCATTTCAGCTATTGTGATTGTGCCACAATCTGCCTTTGCAACTGAGTTAATTCCAAATAATAGAACTGAGCTCAGAAGTATTTTTTTAATAGAGTTCATTACATCCTCCCTGATATAAAAAGGTAAGATAACATTCCTGTATTGCATTAACAGTGAAAAAATCTTGAAAATGGATGCTATTTGACGCAAAAAAGCAGAAAATTGTTAATTTATTTACCTTTTTAGTATTTCAGAGAGTCTTTTTGTAGACAAATAGCCTATTTCGTCATTACTCTTATTTTTGACAATCAGGCAACTTGGCTTATCAGAAATAACTTTATCAATAAATCTATCAATAAAATCATCTTGATCTACAAACATAGCGTTATCCCTGTCTTGCCCGTTTAATTCAGACATAATGTGCTTTGCTTTGATAACCCTAGCTCTATTAACATCCTCAACAAAATCTTTTACATATTGTGTTTTTGGACTTAACAAAATATCTGCAGGGATACCCTCTTGATCCATTATGCCGTCTTTTAATATTGCGATACGATCTCCGATTTTTAAAGCTTCATCTAGGTCATGAGTAATAAATACAACTGTTTTATGAAGTTCGTCTTGTAGCTCCAACAAAATATCTTGCATATCTTTTCTAATTAGAGGGTCAAGAGCGCTAAAAGCTTCATCCATAAGCAAGATTTCCCCATCGTTAGTTAGAGCTCTTGCGAGTCCAACACGTTGCTGCATGCCACCAGATAAATGTTGAGGATATTTTTCCTCATATCCAGATAATCCAACTCGATCAATCCATCTTCGTGCCCTAGTATTTGCCTCTTTTTCATCAGTATTTTGAATATGAAGACCAAACATTGTATTTTCTAAAACCGTCTTATGAGGCAACAACGCAAAACGCTGGAACACCATAGCAGTTTTTGTTCTTCTGAAATTTCTTAAATTTTCATCATTCATTTTTAAAACATCTTCGCTATCAACAACTACACTGCCGTCTGTAGGTTCTATTAATCTATTTATATGTCTTATTAATGTAGACTTACCTGAACCAGAAAGGCCCATTACAACTTGAATTGATTTTTCTTTAATATCCAAATTTATATTTTTTAGACCTAGAACATGATTGTGTTTTTCTAACAGTTCATCTTTATTGACACCATCTTTTACTTGTTCTAATGCAGACTTTGGGTTTTTACCAAAAATTTTATATAAGTTTTTAATTTGAATTTTTATTTCAGACATATTTTAAAGAGGATTTTGAAGAAATTTTATTATTTATATAAATACTCTTCCCTCCAACAATTAGTTATTAAAACATTTGAAACATAATCATGCAAATTAATTTTATATTTATAAATAGTTACTTTTTTGTAACGGCATATGGCGCAAAAGTATTATCTGCTTTTTTGGATTTAGATTGAATATTTTTTGCAGGTATACCAACCATTATTCCCCCTTTTGGGACATCTTTAGTTACAACAGCATTAGATCCAATTCGAGCACAACTTTTTATAATTATTGGACCCAATATCTGCGCTCCAGAGCCAACAATCACATCGTCTTCAAGAGTAGGATGGCGCTTCACACCAACTTGTTCTGATGATTTAACAGCAGGCATGATACCACCTAAAGTGACACCATGATAAATAGTTACATTATCTCCAATCTCGGCGGTTTCTCCGATAACAACTCCCATTCCATGATCAATAAAAAAATTTTTTCCTATTTTAGCGGCAGGATGAATTTCAATGCCAGTTAAAAATCTTGATAATTGAGAGATCATTCTTCCTAATAATTTCAAATTTAGTGACCAGATAAAATTTGCTATACGGTGGAAGAAAACAGCTTTTACACCAGGATAGGTTAATACCACTAGTAACAATGAAGTTGCAGCAGGATCTCTTGCCTTTACTGACTCAAAATACTTCATTAAATTTTCAAACATTAATATACAGATAAGACTTATCCACCTAAGATCAAGCTTTTATTGAATAATTATGTAAATGATTGAAATTAATTGTTAGATTAATTGTGGATGTTCACCATTGAAAAACCTAAAGAAATTCACCTGAATAGTTGGAAAGAAATAATTAATGAAAGTGCATCATCAAATTCTTTTCAGTTTGAAGAGGTAAATTTCAGCTTATTTTGGACATGCATATTTCAAGATGATTATTTTGCGTTTGCTGCAAAAAACCAGGATAAATTTATGGGAATTGTTGTAGCTAAAATCAACGAAACTTATTACGAGAAGAATATAGTGTTAGACGTTTTGTATGTTCTACAAGATTTTAGAAAAATTGGTGTTGCTAGAGCATTAATGAACAAAATTGAAGAAATAGCAAAAGAAAAAAAACTTGACCTGATAATCAAAGGTGTAGAAAAAAGTAACTTACTCGCTCAGAAACTTTTTAAAAATTATGCTGTTATCAACAGAACAAGATATTTAAAAAAGCATAATTGATTTTAATAAATAATTATTATATTTAAATATTATGGTAGATCCAAATAAAAACGGCGAAAATTACGATAAGAACAATAGGTGGGTGTGGATTATCATTGTTTTAATTACTCTGAGTTCTGTCTATGTGATGTCTAAAATATTTATTCAGACACCTTGGCAGTATCTGTCGTAGACTTAAGTTTTCTCTCAAATTCTCTCAGTCTTTTGTAAACACTTGCAAGCTCAATAATTGTTGGCCATGATTTTAACAAGTACTGCATTGACCCCTCAACCCTGCCAAAAGCACGAATAATTTGTTGCATAACACCAAGGGTAATAATACCTGCAACAATTGCAGGAGCTAAAAATACATAAGCACTTAAAACATTAGCCTGCAAATAAGCAATTCTTCCAATATTAAAGTACAAGTAACGAATATATGAGAGAAAATGAATTTTTCTTACATCATCAAATAATTCTTCTATTGTTTTTGGACGTATAGTTTCGTCATCCTCAGCAATAACTAAAACTTTTCTGTAAGCTGCTTCTTGTTTTTGTAAATCATATTCTACACCAACAAGTCTGAGAATTATTCCAAGGAGTATTAAAAAAACTGTTCCACCAACTGACCAAATTAATGCACCAACAACTAAACCATACTCCCAATCACCAAAAAAGAATATCGGAATGCCAGCACTGAGTCCTAATAAGATTGGAAGGAATTGTACAATTATCATCACTGACTCAATTAAGCTTGTTCCAAGACCTTCCATAATTCTACCAAACTTAATGGTGTCCTCTTGAACTCTTTGAGCAGCACCTTCGATTGTACGGGCATAGTTATAAACACTGTGATACCACTCAACCATAGCGGTTCTCCATCTAAATAAGAAATGTGCAGTAAAAAAACTTACTAAAACTGCAATAGCCACATATATACCTGCAAGTGTTATAAAAGACAGTAAGCCCGCCCAATATTCTTCTATTGTAATTGAATTTGGCTCAGCAAGTGCTTTTTGAATCATATCATAAAAGGTGCCAAACCACTCATTGATCCTGACATCAATTTCTACTTGCACCCAAAGACTACCTAATATGGCAGCTGATCCTGCCCATGCCCATAGAAACCATTTTCTTGAGTTAAAAAATCTAAACATTTTTTTTGTAACAATAGTTGAAAAATTAAAGTTTTTGAAGACCTAAAAGTGCTTCAATACGCTTAATTTATTTAAATACTCCTATGCCTATATAATACTTTAATGCCAAGTATCAAGGATATTAAAAAGATTAAGCTAAATGATGAATATATATTTTTTGGTCCTGAGTCCATAGTAAGTGAAATTGCAGATAGTATGGATATAAAAAATATAGGGGCTGTTCCTATACTAAATGAACAAAAAATATTACTTGGTGTTGTTTCAGAAAGAGACATAGTTAGAAAATGTGTCAAAGATGGTAGAGATCCAGATTTGGTCACAGCATCAGATATTATGACATCAGAAATTATAACTGTGGACCTAAAAACCTCCTCAGAAATTGCAATAAAAATTATGGGGGAAAATAACATAAGGCACCTACCAGTAGTAGATGATCAAAATAAATTAATAAATTTTATTTCTCATAGAGACCTTATAAGCTCTGTTAGAGATAGCACAAAACTAAATATAATTTTAATTACATTTATTTGTATGATTATTCCGATAGTATTTTTAATTAAGTCATTTGGTTGGATATGAAAACTAAAGGTATTATTCTTGCTGCTGGTAAGGGTACAAGATTAATGCCTGCAACAATACCTGCCTCAAAACCTTTATTACCTCTTTACGATAAACCTATGATTTATTATCCACTCGAGACTTTAGTAAGATTAGGAATTAAAGATATATTATTTATTGTTCAAGAGGACGACCTTTCAATATTCAAAAAAACATTTGGAACAGGATCAGAGGTTGGTCTTAATTTTTCATATGAAATCCAAAAAATTCAAAGGGGGATAGCAGATGCTTACTTTATTGCTGAAAAATATTTAGATGGAAGTCCATCAGTTTTAGCGTTAAGTGATAATGTTTTTCTTGGAAATAATTATTTTGATTATGCCAATTCTGCTCTTCTAAAGATGCAAGAGAACGGGGGAAGTGTATTTGGATTGCCAGTTCCAGATCCTGAAAAATTTGGTGTTATTGAATTAGATAATAATAAAAATATCATTGGCATTGAGGAAAAACCTTCAAAGCCTAAAAGTAATTTGATCATTCCTGGTTTATATTTTTTTGACTCTGAAGCTTCAAAATTTGCAAAAACGCTCAAACCATCAAACAGAGGAGAATTAGAAATAACTGATTTAATTAAAATATATTTATCCGAAAAAAAACTTGCTTTAGAAATTTTAGATGACTCAATTGTTTGGCATGATACTGGAAATGCAAAGGCTCTTCTAGAGGCAGCACAAAAAGTTAAGTTATATGAGCAAAATAACGATATAAAAATTGGCTCTTATGAAATAGCTGCGTACGAGCAAGGTTTTATAAACAAAAGTAATCTAAATGATATTGCAGAAAAATTAATTAAGTCTGATTATGGACAATATATCAAAGAATACCTTACTCAAAATTTATCTTAATTCCATTTTGCAGACTCATTATTTAAAAATGTTATAACTTTTTGTTTAAACTGAATTTTTTCATCTTCATCTATAATCATTTTATCTAGGTCGGTCTCTAAACTAGATAGAATTTTATTTTTAGAATTCCATTTAGATTTATCATCATCATTAAAACGCTCCTTAATTTCAAATTCATAATTTCTTTTGTCATTTTCAGGCAGAGTGTGGGGGGCTATTTCATATAAAATTCTTACAGCTATTTCTTTATACCGGTCATCTTTGAATTGTTTTGCAATTTCATATTTCTTATCGTTAGGTGCGATATGAAAATCAATCATTAATTTTTTATCTTGATGCGATGGGAAACTCTCAAATATTCTATCTTCAACATTAAATGGTTCAGGCCATTCTTTTTGATTTGAAAGATGAAGTTTAATTAGACGAGAGCAAAATTCTTCATTTTTTTTAATAAAATTCGCTCTTTTTCTTAGTTCATCCACCCCTATTTCTACATATTTATTATCTTTGAATGAATAACTTTCATTTAAGAGTGTTTTCGACTTTGACCCATCAAAAACTTCACAAATTCTTTTAGCCCCATCATTCATTTTCTTAATTAAATCTTTATCTTCTAATTCTATGATTTTAACAGGATCAAAAAGCAAATTATAAACTAAATAGTGATGATTTCTTGATGGAATGCCTCCAATTAAAGTTTGAGCTTTAATTGTGGGTCTTCTTCCCCAAAATGTAGTGTTAGTAAAAACTAAATTATCTAGCATGAATCTCTTAGGAGTGTCTCTATGTCGAAATTCATATGCAGAGTTCCAAATCTTTGGACATCTTATATTTAATATTTTATTAAGTTCCAATGTGATTAAGCTATCAAAAACAGCGTCATGAGGACCTGCATCATAGTTTATTGAAATATTATTTAGTTTAGAAATTTCATCTAATTTAAGTATTGGATACCCTTGATCATCAGTATTAAATTTAATATGCTCAGGGCTATAAACTGAAACTAATCTTAATATATCAAAAATATCCATACGCACATTATTGTTAGTCACAGTCATATAAATTTCGGGTAATAAGTTTTGATAAAGTGCCTGTCGTAAAAAGGGTTCATCAAAATTTATATTATTGAAACCAACAAAAATTGCTGATGATGATGACCATTGTTGAAATGTTTCATACAATTGAGCACTAGCTTCATAATAATTTGGGTAATTATTTTGTATTAAGCTAGTTGGATCTACCCCAGTTGTTATCAAAGCACCTGGCTCGAACCATTTTCCCTCTCTTAACTTACTATGTATTTCTAATTTGTCTTTAACTTCAAATTTATTATTGGTTAACACAGCACCAACTTGTGTTATTTGATTAAATTTATCATTACGACCTGTTGTTTCGAGATCCCAGAAAATATAATGATCACTCATATTAAAAAATTATATCAATTAAATATTATAATAAAGTTTAAGTTTAATTTGTTATTTTGAGAGATTATAAAAACTAGCCCCGGAGGAATAAGTAAGGATAGGAATAAGGATGGAGCTAGTTTTAGATTGGTGTTTTATACTCATTTTTTTTTTAAAGTCAAATTGCAGATAATAGAACTTAGCTGTGCAAAATTTGCACAGCTAAATGTGCTGAATTTATTGATTTTTAAATAATTTTTTAATTTTCTTGTAATAAATTAGTGAACATTTGGCATCACAGAAAAATACTTTTTTAGGGATATCATAAAACTTAGGATCAGCCCAATATAAAGGCTCTTCAATCTTTTTTTTACATACTTCACAGCTATGATTCATTTAATTATCCTAAAAATTTAACTCTACTATTCTACTCTCTTCTATTGGCTCAGGGTCAAAGTATGGAACTGACCCATAAAGTCTGTTATCTAAACCCAATATTTCATCATAATATCTCATCATGATCTTATTAGGGCTAGCGTGTGGTGCAATTTCTTTTAAGTTTTCAATTATAAGCTCAATATTTTCAGGGGAGTATTTTGCGGCTATGCCTAAACTTGTTGCAGTAGATCGACTTATCCCCATATGACAATGGACTAAAATAGGTTTGGTTTTATCCCAATCATCTGTGAAATCTAATAATTCTTGAGTATGATGTTTCTCAGGTAATATAAATCCCTCTCTTGGCTCAGAAATATCATCAATTAACATTTTCAAATGTCTATTTTTATCCATACCTGATGGGGTTTCAGGTTCAAAATTTTTATTAATAATGGTAAGCATTTTATCTGGGCTGAATTTATCAACACACTCTTGGATATCTGCTAATCCACAAATAATTATTTTTTTTTGCATAAGAAGTTCAATTAATATATAGCTTAAACAATCGTTAAGAAAGAATATTTATTTTCATGGTATCTCAATTAGATAGTCTTAAAAAATTTTCATCAGTTGTTGCAGACACGGGAGATATTGACAGTATTCAAAAATTTAACCCAGATGACTGTACCACTAATCCATCTTTAATATTTAAAGCTGTTCAATCAAACAAATACAAAAAACTAGTTGATGAAGTAATAAGTAATTCAAAAAGTAGAAAATTTTCTCAAACTGAGGATCAAATTAATTATATTGCTGATCAACTAACCATTGCTTTTGGTATAGAATTAACCAAAATCGTGCCAGGGTATGTTTCTACAGAGGTTGACTCTGATTTATCTTTTAATACTGAAGCTACTGTTGAAAAGGCAAAGCAAATAATTAATAGCTATGAGCAATCAGGCGTCCAAAAGAATAGAATATTAATTAAAATTGCAGGCACATGGGAAGGAATACAAGCAGTAAAAAAATTAGAGGCAGAGGGAATATCTTGTAATTGCACACTCATTTTTTCTTTAACACAAGCAATAGCTTGTGCAGAAGCAGGAGCATTTTTAATTTCACCATTTGTGGGAAGGATACTTGACTGGTTTAAATCAAATACACAAAAAGATTATGACTCATCTAATGATCCAGGTGTTGAGAGTGTAGAGAAGATTTTTAATTATTTTAAAAAATTTAATTATAACACTATTGTTATGGCAGCATCATTTAGAAATAAGGATGAAATAATTAATTTAGCTGGATGTGATAAATTAACTATCAGTCCAACTCTTTTAGAAGAGTTAAGCCAAAACGATGATGAAATTAAACTTAAATTATCAAAAGAAAACTCATCTTCATTAGATATTGAAAGAATTAATGTGAATGAGAGCTCATTTCGTTGGCATTTAAATGAAAATCAAATGGCATCTTTTAAATTAGCTGAGGGTATTAGATTATTTAATAAGGATTTATTGAAGTTAAAAGAATTGATTAGAGGCCAATTATAATTATTGCACAAATCACTCCAAAATTATAAATAGTTAATATGGAAAATAAAAATATAACAATTTTAAGTCAGTACGCACAAAGTAATTTATCAAAAATAGTATTTTCTCTTTTGGGAATTATTCTCTTATCAGTTTCTAGTAAAATCAGTATTCCTTTCTATCCTGTGCCGATGACATTACAAACCTTTGTTGTATATTTTATTGCTGCCTCAATGGGTATGGTTGGTTTTTATGCAACTGTTTCATACGTAATTCTCGGACTCATTGGTCTTCCCATCTTTGCTGCAGGTGGAGGTTTTGGTTATGTAATGTCTCCAACATTTGGATTTCTTTATGGAATGATTTTAGCTTCTTTTGCAATAGCATATTTCTCAAAAAATCTTTTCAATAAAAATTTAATAAAAATTGTTTTATCTATTTTTTTAGGCGCGTTAATTATTTTTGTTTGTGGTATTGCCCACTTATCTGGCTTCATAGGAATAGAGAAATCTATAAAAGCAGGTTTATACCCATTTATCTATAGTGAACTTTTAAAGATAGCACTTGCTATTTCTTTAACGTATTTGCTAATTAAAAAAAATTAATCTGGTATAAAGTTTAAAGCTATACCGTTATTACAGTATCTTAAACCTGTAGGTTCTGGACCATCTTTGAAGACGTGTCCATGATGCCCGCCACATTTAGCACAGTGATATTCTTTTCGTGGAAAAACCAATTTAAAATCTGTTTTAAACCCCAAAGCATTAGGAAGATAATCAAAAAATGAAGGCCAGCCAGTTCCGCTATCATATTTCATATCCGAAGAAAATAGTGGCAATTCACATCCTGCACAATGGTAGGTACCTTTTCTTTTTTCATTGTTAAGCACGCTAAACCCGGGTCGTTCAGTTCCATGCTGTCTCAAAATATAATACTCCTCTTCTGATAATCTCAATTTCCATTCCTCATCTGAAAGAATTAATTTTTCCATCGCAACTAAAGGTTTATACCCAACAAAACATCCCCCAATAAGTATTGATATAAATCTTCTTCTGTTTAAAACAACCATAAAATATCAGGTGTAATTTATAATAATTGAAAATACTATTTCTTTTTAGCTCTTCTTTTAGCTCTTCTTTTTCGTGAACCGATTTTTCTTCTGCCTCTGTGTTTTTTAGGATAACCCATGACGGCGTATAATAGATATTTAACCTCAAAAATAAACATATTTTTTTGATATGATTCATATATTTTAAGCAAATGAGAACAATTCTATTAGTTTTAGTTGCTGGATTAATACTGTCAGTTGGAAATGGATTTAGAATGTCTCTAGGGATATATGTCCCAGATCTTTTAAGTTCCACAGTTTTTAGTGCTTCAATTATAGGTCTAACATATGGTCTTTTTAATTTGTTTTGGGGAGCTATGTCACCCATTGCAGGTGCATTTGCTGAACAAAAGGGTTATGTAAAAACTCTTTGTTTTGGCTTCTTTGGTGTATCTCTTAGTTTCTATGTCGCTTCTTCAGCGATACACCCTTTACATTTTTTATTTGGTATTGGCATAATTGGAGGTATTTCAGCTGGTGTTATTTCTGTACCAGTTATAATTGGTGGAGTCTCAAAATATTTCGAGGATGATAAAACACAAAGCACAGTTACAGGTATACTTATGTCTCTTGCTGCTACAGGGATGTTTATATTTACACCTATTAACCAATTTTTAGTTACAACCTTTAAATGGAGTTTTTCTTTTCAAATTACATCTATGTTTTTTCTGTTCATCATTCCTCTTTCACTTATATTCCTTTTACCTAAGCCACAAAAAAAAGATAAAAAAGAATTTACAAAAAGAAAAATATCAGATGTCATAAAAAAAGCCTTTAAGGATAAGAGCTATAACTATCTTATTTTAGGATTTTTTGTTTGTGGCTTACATGTTGCTTTAATTTCAAACTATCTTCCAGTTTTTGCAAAAATTAAAGGTTTAGAAACTACTATAGCTGCAACAGGTCTGACTTTAATTGGGTTATTTAATATGATTGGTACTTTAATTTCAGGAAAGGTTTCAGGCATTATTAAAAAAAAATATATATTATCGTTTATTTATTTTGTAAGAAGCATAGTAATTTTTTTATTATTAATTTTGCCTACTAACAATTTCACAATTATAGCCTTCAGTTGTTGTATTGGTCTTTTATGGTTATCAACTGTCCCACCGACTTCAGGAATTGTTTCAAATAGATTTGGCACAAGATACCTTTCGACCTTATTTGGGATTGTAATGGTTTCCCATCAAGCAGGAGCATTTCTTGGCTCTTTTATTGGTGGTTTAGTTATAGATATTTATGGTTCACTCGATATAGCCTGGATAATGGCGATAGTAATTTCTATGTTTTCTGCAATCATCCATTTTCCAATTATAGAAAAAGAAAAATCTGAAGAAGTTTTTGCCTAATTTAAAAATTAATCCTTTTCTTATACTGATTATAGGCGCAGTAAGTATTGCTTTTTCTCCTATATTTGTTCGACTTTCAGAGGTTGATCCAATAATGACAGCTTTTTTTAGAATATTCGTGAGCCTTCCCTTTTTTTTAATGTTTGGGTCACTGAAAATTATTGAAAAAGTAAACTTTCCTGTTTTAAAAGATAAATTTTTAATTATTTTTATTTCAGGTATCTTTTTTTCATTAGATTTAATTTGTTGGCATTTGTCTATCAAACTTACCACAGTTTCTAAGGCAACATTTTTATCTAATTTAGCTCCAATTGTTGTAATTTTATTTTCTTTAATATTTCTTAAAGAAAAATTTTCTAAGTTTTTTTTTATTGCCATATTTATTTCGATGAGTGGTATGACATTGTTATTAGGTGAGAGTTTTCAATTTTATAAATCACAATTTTTGGGAGATCTTTTAGGTGTTCTAACTGCAATTTGGTATGGTTGTTATATTCTTACTATTAGCCAATTAAGAAAAAATTTAAATTCAAGTACGATTATGTTTTTTTCAGGATGTGTAAGTGCAATTATTTTACTTTTAGTCGCGATATTTTTTGAACAAAGTTTAGTGCCAAAGTCTTTTTATGCGATAGCAATATTATTTTTATTAGGTTTTGTATGCCAATTCATTGGACAATCTTTTATAGCTTACTCTCTAGCATTTTTATCTGCATCCTTATCATCTTTGAGTCTTTTGATACAACCCATTGCTGCAACCTTATTGGCGTACCTTTTTTTTCAAGAAAAATTAACATTGATCCAATTTTTTGGAAGTACATTAATCCTGATTGGGATTTATATTGCTAAAACAAAATATGAAAATTGAACAAATAAAAGTTGTAGCAGGCTTAATATTTAAAAATAATAAACTTTTAATATGTCAAAGACCAAAATTTAAGGATCATCCATTAAAATGGGAATTTCCTGGAGGTAAAATCAAAAATGATGAGACTAATGAAGAGGCCTTAATTAGAGAAATAAATGAAGAGTTATCAATTAACATATTAAATTATGAGGAACTGATCAGTTATAATTTTGATTATAAAGACTTGAAAAAACAGGTATTCATGTATTTTTATTTAGTCAATAATTTCAGTGGTAAGGTTTTAAATAATTTTCATAAAGAACTAAAATGGATTGAAATCAAGGATATTCGTGAATATGATTTTTTAGAAGGAGACCACAAAATAATTGACCACATAAGTAGTAATGACTTTAAATATTAAAGATAAACCAAAAGACGGATTTGAAAGAGTTGTTTATGCTGAGGAGGATAAATTTAATTTTTACTCAGTAATTGCTATTCATAATACTAAAAGAGGTCCTGCCTTGGGTGGATGTAGATATTTCAATTATCAGGATTTTAATAAGCAAGAAGAAGATGTTTTAAAATTAGCTGAAGCAATGACATATAAGAATTCTTTGGCTGAACTTCCCTTTGGTGGTGGGAAGGCTACTATTCATTCTAAAATAAATAAAAAAGATGCATATAGTTTATTTGGAGAAGTTTTGAACAAACTAAATGGTACTTATATAACAGCTGGAGATATGGGAACGGTCGATGAGGACTTAAGAGGATTTAGAGAATACTCAGATCATGTTTGTAACCCTATAGGTTCTGACTCCGGATTAGGTACCGCATTAGGTGTTTATTACTCAATGTTAGGATGTGTCGAATTTAAATTCGGACAAGACTCATTAGTAAATAAAAATATATTTATCAAAGGATATGGTAAGACTGGATCTAGAATTGCTTCTTTGTGTAAAAAAGACGGTGCAAATATTGAAATTTCTGACTTAGAGCATAAAAAAGATTTGATTGAGAGAGATGGTTATAAATTTTGTAGTCAACTCCAAGATACATCCTTTGAAAAAATTGATATTTACTCTCCTTGTGCAGGAGGTGGTGATTTGAATACGGAGTTTTTAAATTTTGCAAATAATAAAATATCAATGATTACTGGATCTGCAAATAATCAACTTGATAATATTGATATAGAAGAAGAATTATATAACAAAGGTATATTATATTGTCCTGATTATTGTGCCAACGCTGGTGGCGTAATTATATTAGGTTCAAGAATTAGTATTAAAGAGGATCTCGAACCAGATGACAAAATTGTAGATGACCTTCTAAAAAAAATAAAATCACGTACAAAATTTATCTTAAAAAAATCGCAAAAAGATTTGATTTTAGCATCCAATATTGCAAGTGAAATGGCTTTAGATGGATTAAAATAAAATGAATTTTTTTCAGGCTTATATTCACCCTCAACAAAAAGAGAGGTTACTATTCCTAGGATACTGGATTGGGTCACTAATCATCTGGTCATTTGTAATGAATATAAGTTTAGTAATTGTAATCGTATTTTCAATTATAGGAAATTACATAGTCGTTAGACCATTAGCAAAATTATTTTTTTTACTTAAAAGTTTTGTTAACAAAAATTTTTTTAATAACTTAGATATATTTGAAGCTTATTATGCAGGTTTTGAAAGTGGAAGAATAACTAGAATTTTCTTAAAATTGTCTTTTTTTATAATTACTATGATTATTTCAAAAGTTTTTATGGAAGCTTATTTAGCGTTTATAAATTAAATTCAATATAACAAACTATGACCCTAGATATAAAAGTTATCAAACATAAAATTCCAAAAATAATAGATATTAAAATAAAAAAATTTGGTAATAAAAGACATAAAGCCATGAAAATTATTGTTTCTGTACCTTCAACTAATCCTGATGTGTAATGAAAACTTTTTGGTAATTCTTTAACAGCATCATTTGTTTCTGAAATTTTATCTAATTGCGTTTGAATTGCCGCTTTTGCAAGAAAAGTGGTACCTGTACCTATGTACAAA
>CACMWO010000008.1 GCA_902617465.1 uncultured Alphaproteobacteria bacterium
CCAGCTATAGAGAGTTTGTCGTGATAGCAAAATCTTGGAATTTCTTCGCCAGCTATTTCACAGGCTTGCATCACAGTCAGATTTTTATCTACCTGAATTTCTTTTTGATTAACTTTAATATTTATTAAATCGTCACTCATGAAGCTTTTAACTTTTTGTTATATTTACTTATTAACTCTGATTTAAAATTTTTAATGAGTCCTTGTATAGGCCAAGCTGCTGCATCTCCTAAAGCACAGATAGTATGACCCTCTACTTGCTTTGTAACATTTTCTAAAAGCTCTATTTGTTCAGGAGATATCTCTCCTCTAACTAATCTCTGCATCATTCTATGCATCCAGCCTGTTCCTTCTCTGCAAGGTGTACATTGACCACAACTTTCATGTTTGTAAAAGTGAGCAAACCTCTCAATTACCTCAGCAATATCATTATTCTTGTTAACAACAATCACTCCAGCTGTGCCTAAACCTGAGCCATTAGCTTTTAGATCATCAAAATTCATTAGAACTGACTCACAAATATTTTTTGGAAGCATTGGTGTACTAGAACCTCCTGGTACAATCGCCTTTAAATTATCCCATCCTCCTTCAACTCCATCACAATGCTTTTCTACTAATTCTTTAAGTGGTATTCCCATTTCCTCTTCTATTGTGCATGGCTTATTAACATTACCAGATATGCAAAAAATTTTTGTGCCTGTATTATTTTCAGCACCAATTGACTTAAACCAATCTGAGCCTCTTCTTAAAATAGTTGGGACTACTGCGATTGACTCCACATTGTTAATAGTTGTCGGCATACCATACAAACCTACACCAGCAGGAAAAGGAGGTTTTAATCTTGGTTGTCCTTTTTTTCCTTCTAAACTCTCTAAAAGAGCTGTCTCTTCTCCACATATGTAAGCTCCAGCACCTCTGTGAACATAAAGATCAAAATCAAATCCGCTACCACAAGCATTTTTTCCGATAAAGCCTCGCTCATATGCCTCTTCAATTGCCTTTTCTAATTGGACATATTCGTGATGGTATTCGCCCCTAATGTATATGTAACATTTTGTGGCTTGAATTGCGTATGAAGCTATCAAGCACCCTTCTACAAGAGTATGTGGGTCATTTCTAATAATTTCTCTATCTTTGCAAGTACCAGGTTCTGACTCATCAGCATTTACAACCAAATAATGCTGTTTACCAGTATTCTTTGGCATGAATGACCATTTAAGACCTGTAGAAAATCCAGCTCCACCTCTTCCTCTTAACTGACTGGATTTAACTAATTCGATAATATCATTTTGATCTTTAGACAAAATTTCATTTGTGTTTGACCAGGAGCCTCTTTTTAAAGCTCCCTCTATGAAGGGTTCTTGAAAACCATGAAGGTTTTGAAAAACTTTATCTTTTTCATTAAGCATTTTCTGAACTTCTCCTACCTTTTTGAGAGCCAATGACATTAGGTTTTCCCTCTTTAATATTGTCTATAATTTTTTTTGTAGACTCTTCATCTAAATCCTCAAAAAAGTCATTATTGATTTGTATCATAGGTCCATTTGAGCATGCACCTAGACACTCTACTTCAACAACTGTGAATTTATTATCGTCACTGGTATCATTAATTTCACAATTTGTTTCTTTACAAATAGTTTTCGTAATTTTATTTGAACCTCTCAGCCAACAAGGAGAGGTTCTACAAATCTGAACAAGATTTTCTCCAACAGGTCTTGTATTATACATTGAATAAAACGAGGCCACTTCTGTGACTCTTATTTTAGGCATATTTAAAGTTTCAGCGATTGTTTCTATACATTCGATACTTATCCAATTATTGTTTTGCTCTTGCGCCAAATAGAGAAGAGGCATAACTGCGCTTTGTTCTCTGCCTTTAGGGTATTTTGAAATTATATTTTTGATTGATCTTAGATTATCTTTTGACCAGGAAAATTTTTCGCCTGATCTAGAAAAATTATTTGATAAACCTGGATGATTACCGCTCATCTGTCTACCTCTCCAAATACTATGTCTAGGCTTCCTAAAATTGATGGTACGTCAGCTAGTTGGTGGCCCTTTGATAAAAAATGCAGTGCCTGTAAATGGACAAAGCCTGGTGCTCTCAACTTGCATCGATATGGTTTGGAACTTCCATCTGAAACTAATACAACACCAAATTCTCCTTTTGGTGCCTCTACACTTTTGTATGTGATACCTTCAGGAACCCTATAACCCTCGGTAAATAATTTAAAATGATGGATTATAGCTTCCATTGAATTTTTCATTTCTGATCTCTTAGGTGGAGTAATTTTATTATTCTCAACCATTACGGGTCCTTCTGGAATATTTTCAATACATTGTAAGATAATCTTAACTGACTCTCTCATCTCTTCCATTCTCACCAAATATCTATCATAGGTGTCACCAGTTTTTCCAACTGGTATGTCGAAATCTAAATCCTCATAAACATCATAAGGTTGAGATTTTCTTAAATCCCAAGCTACTCCACTAGCACGAAGAACAGGGCCACTGCAACTTAGTCTTATTGCATCATCTTTCTTTAAAATACCTATATCAACAGATCGTTGTTTGAATATTCTATTTTCAGTTAGTAGTTCTTCAAGCGTATCTATGAATTTAGGAAAATTAATAAAATACTTTTTCATTTTTTCTAATAAATTTTCAGGCAAGTCTTGGTGAACTCCACCAGGGCGAAAATAAGCTGCATGAAATCTTGCTCCAGATACAGCTTCATGGAACTCCAACATTTTTTCTCTTTCTTCGAAAGCCCACAGCATTGGAGTAGCGGCACCTATATCCATAGCAAATGCTGGTATATTTAATAAATGATTTAGTATCCTCGTAACTTCTGCAAACATAACTCTGATGTATTGAGCTCGTTTAGGAGCTTCAATATTTAATAAATTCTCAACAGCTAAAGCGAAAGCATGTTCTTGACACATTGGTGAGACATAATCTAGACGATCAAAATATGGAATAGCTTGAGTATAAGTTTTCTGTTCAATTAATTTTTCAGTTCCTCTATGCAAAAGACCAATGTGGGGTTCAGCTTTATTAACTACCTCCCCTTCTAATTGTACAAGAAGTCTTAAAACACCATGAGCGGCAGGATGTTGAGGTCCAAAGTTTAGAGTTACAGGTTTAAAATTTTCTGACATTACTTCTTTTCGAGCTCCTCTTTAATTGTTTCTTTCATTCCCTCCCAAGGACTCTCATTGTCAAAATCTCGAAACTCCTGTTTTAATGTCACTGGTTCATAAACAACTTTTTTTAAATTTTCATCGTAACGAACCTCTTCATAACCCGTCAGAGGAAAGTCTTTTCTGAGCGGATGACCTTGAAAGTTATAGTCATTCATTATTCTTTGAAGATTTGGGTGGTTAACAAAGTTTATACCAAATAGATCGTAACATTCTCTTTCAAACCAATCAGCAGACTCAAAAATTTGAGTTATTGAATTGATATCTAAGTTATCTTCGGAAATGTTAGTGAAAATAAATAATCTTTTATTAAATTTTAAACTAAGAAAGGAGTAGATAAGAGTAAATCGTTCATTTGAATAACTTGATTTAGATAGCATATTATCAGTTACAGTAATATCAATTAACTGGTCATAGAGTAGATCTTCGTCTTCTTTAATTTTTTGTGTTACTTCTAGTATGGCGTCTTTGTTAACTAAAATATTGTCTATTCCGGATTTTATTGGAAAATGGAAGTTACCATTTGAATATTTCTGTAAAATATTTGGAGACAAGAAATTTACCTATAAATCTTCTTTTTCTTTTTAATTTTATCTTGAAGTTGCATAATGCCGTACAAAAGAGCTTCTGCAGTAGGTGGACATCCAGGAACATAAATATCTACAGGCACTATCCTATCGCATCCTCGAACAACTGAGTAAGAGTAATGATAATATCCTCCTCCGTTAGCACAGGAACCCATCGAGATTACCCATCTTGGTTCAGGCATTTGATCGTAAACTTTTCTCAAAGCAGATGCCATTTTGTTTGTAAGAGTTCCCGCAACAATCATTACATCAGATTGTCTTGGAGAACCTCTTGGAATTACACCTAAACGATCTAGATCGTATCTACTCATATAGGAGTGCATCATCTCGACTCCACAACACGCTAAACCAAAAGTCATAGGCCATAATGATCCTGACCTCGCCCAATTAATTAAATTTTCAAATGAAGCTGTTACAAATCCTTTTTTTTCAAACAGCTCATCAATATTTAATGATTTGTCTTTTTCTAAAATTACTCCCAATCTAGTGCTCCATTTTTCCATTCATATATAAATCCTACTGTGAGAATAAATAAAAAAAACATCATTGAATAAAAACCCAATGCACCAATGTTGCTAAGACTCACGGCCCAAGGAAATAAAAACGCAATTTCTAAATCAAATATAATAAATAGTATTGATACTAGATAAAACTTAACGTCAAATTTTGATCGAGCATCATCAAAGGCTTCAAAACCACATTCATATGCAGATAGTTTTTCAGTATCAGGGGAACTAGGTGATAATATTTTGGAGAGCAAATACATTGCAATTGCCATTCCTGCTCCAATAACGATAAATATCATTATGAAAATATAATCAAGGTTATACATTAAAAATTTTGATTTTCCGTAACGCAGTACATTATAAGAAACAATAAGTATTTAGTGACGATAAAAATGACGCATTAGTCTTACACTTGATTTTTAAATATTTGAGTGTAAAAAAGTAAGAAAAATATTTTATCCTCTAGTATAATAAGCAACTCTATCTTCTGTAAATATAGGAAATGATTCATTTATTGTTTGTTTTTTTAGATTACTACAATGATAGCCAATATTTTCTATTAAAAGGTCCTTACATTCAGTTCCAAAGTGGATTTCATCAGCATAAATAGATTGATAAGAGCCATCTAATCTTGAACCATAAATACCAAATTTAAAATTTGCCAAATTATCTGAGTTTTTTACACCTTTTTGATCTTTCCAGAGTGTTTGGTTTTTTCTGTAATGCAATAACTTTCCATTTAACCAAATTTTATGAAAAGCTTTGGAAATATCCTTTTTATTAAAATTAATATTGAAGACTAAATCATACCATTTATTTCTTTGTAAATTTTTTGCAGATATTATTTGGTACCAATCATGCCTAGCTTCACAAAAAATTCTTTTATCAGTATCCTCTGGACCTCCAGCACCAGGTGAGCAATCATCATTCCCTCCTTCAATAATAATAACTCCCTCACTAGATTCGTGTCTCCAAAGCAAACCTTTCTTCTTGTCTATTTGAAGCATAAACATAGGACCAAAAAAACTCTCTGTGCTATGAAATTGCAATATTGATTTATTCATAGCGCTATCATTATTTAGTTCGTAATTTTCTGTGATTAAAAAAGAATAAGATAACCATATTTCTCCTTGAAAACCATAATTAGTTCCTACCTCTACTCTTTTTTGTTTTTCACCATTTGGTCGTGAGCAATCTTTTAATTTGTTATAACACTCATCTCCTGGTGCTTGGATAAAAAAAGCAGTATCTCCGTATCTTGTTTTCTCTTTCTGAAGTTGAAAAAGTACCAAGTTTTTTTTTCTTTGATATTTTTTTATTTCTTCTTTTGAACTAGCATTCCAACCTGGGTCAATTTTAAAACCTTTAATTGTTGTATCGCCAAAGCTCATACCAAGTGTCTGTAATCCATGAACATCTTTTGATTTATAAGAAGAACATGAAAATAAGGAAAAAATTAAAAAAAACGAAATGAATATTTTGAAGTGGCGGGAGCGACGGGACTCGAACCCGCGACCTCCTGCGTGACAGGCAGGCGTTCTAACCAAACTGAACTACACCCCCGACAATTGTCGAATGGTGGGCGATGACGGACTCGAACCGCCGACCCTCTCGGTGTAAACGAGATGCTCTACCAACTGAGCTAATCGCCCTATCTAATTTGCAAAAAATTAGACTGTGGACTTTATTAGTTCTTTTAGCTGTTTTCCAGCAAGAAATTTTGGCTTTTTTGATGCAGGAATTTGGATTGACTCTCCCGTTCTTGGGTTTCTTCCAGTCTTAGCTTTTGTGTTAGCTACCTTAAAAGTACCAAAACCGGCAATCTTAACATCCCCTCCTGCTTTCAAAGTAGATGTGATAATATCAAATAAACTTTCTACAGCCTTAGTTGCATCTGATTTTCCAACACCATTTTTCGTACTATATTCAGCAATGAGTTCATTTTTATTCATACCGAACCTCCTTAGTGATTCTATTAGTTAATTGTAGTAAGAAAAAGGCAAGAAAATCAACAACAATATACTAGTTGACGAATGTTTTTTCTTGATTTTGCTGGTTTTTTGGCTTCATGGACTCTGTAACTAGGTGTCTCCAGTCTAATTTTTTGTTGATTTTACTAATTTTTCCATCAAGAGCTAAGTCCAAAACTTCTTTTGCGAACTCTACTTTTTTAATTGTTAGCTTATTTTGAATGTCTTTTTGTATTTCAACTAAGTCCTTTTCATTTTCTTTTGGGATTATTACAGTTTTAATACCGTATCTTATTGCAGCTAATAACTTTTCTTTTAACCCCCCAATTGGAAGAACTCTTCCTTTTAAAGTGATTTCTCCAGTCATTGCGATGTCTCTTTTTATTTTGATATCAGTAAGAGATGAAATTAATGACGTAAAAATTGTAATACCAGCACTTGGGCCATCTTTAGGTATAGCTCCTTCAGGTACATGTAAATGTATATCTATTTTATCGAAAACCTTAGGATTTACACCAAACTCAACGGAATTAGATTTAATGTAACCTAAAGCAGCAGTAATAGACTCTTTCATAACGTCACCTAGTTTACCTGTAGCATTAATCATTCCCTTACCTGAGGATAAATTAACTTCAATATTTAGGATATCTCCGCCAACCTGAGTCCATGCAAGTCCGTTGGTGATGCCAACTAAATTTTTCTTTTCTAAAACACTATCTTTGAATTTTTCTGGGCCTAAAAAATTTTTTATAGCTTTATCATCGAAAACAAATGGCTTTTTTGATCTTGATTTATTTTTTTCTAATTGGAAAACAAGTTTTCTAAAAAGCTTATCAAAAACTTTTTCAAGCCCTCTGACACCTGACTCTCTGGTATAGTGTCTTACTATTTTTGTAATTGAATTTTTATCAAGCTTAAATTCATTATTTTTTAAAATATTTTTACTCATTTTTCTTGGTATTAAATATTTTTTGGCAATTTCAACTTTTTCTTTTTCTGTATACCCAGATACTTCAATAACTTCTAATCTGTCAAGTAGTGGGCCAGGTATGTTGTAAGTATTACCAGTGCAAATGAACATCACATTTGATAAATCATAATCAACTTCGAGATAATGGTCGTTAAATTGATTATTTTGCTCAGGATCTAAAACTTCTAGCAATGCTGAGGATGGATCTCCTCTCCAGTCGCTTCCTACCTTGTCTATTTCATCTAATAAAATAATTGGATTAGATGTTTTTGTTTTCTTCATAGCCTGGATAAATCGACCCGGCATTGAACCAATATATGTTCTTCTATGTCCTCTAATTTCAGCCTCGTCCCTAATTCCACCAAGAGAAATCTTAGCAAATTCTCTACCAGTAGCTCTCGCAATGGATTTACCTAATGAAGTTTTACCTACACCGGGAGGTCCTATAAAACAGAGTATTGTACCAGATGCTTTTTTTGATCTTTTTTTAACTGCTAAAAATTCAAGTATTCTCTCTTTTACTTTTTCGAGACCATAGTGGTCGTCATTTAAAATTTTCTCAGAACCTTTTATATCTATGACCTCTTTAGAATATTTTTCCCATGGTATATCTAATATCCACTCTAGATAATTACGAATGACTGATGCTTCTGCAGACATTGGGCTCATAGATTTAAGTTTTTTAAATTCGTTTATAGCTTTTTCTTTTGCTTCTTTTGATAATTTTACCTCATTAATCTTTTTTTCAATTTCAGAATATTCGTTAGATCCGTCTTCACCATCGCCAAGTTCTTTTTGAATAGCTTTCATTTGCTCATTTAAGTAATACTCCCGTTGGGTTTTTTCCATTTGCCTTTTAACTCTATTTTTTATTTTTTTCTCAAGAGCAGAGAAATTTAATTCTTTTGAAAAGAAATTTAGTAAGTTTTGGATTTTTTTATTTATGTCAATTATTTCTAAATTTTTTTGTTTATCTTCAATACCAACATTTAAATTATAATAAATGTTATCAATGAACTGAAATGGATCTTCAATATTTAAAAGACCTTCGAGAATATCATTATTATTTCCAATGTTTTGAATATAATTTTGAAATTCATTTTTTAAAACTCTTAAAGAAGCTTTTAATTCAACTGATTTTTTTTTGTTAATTAATACTGGTTCAAGCTTAGCTGTGAGAAAGTTATTACTAGCCTTGACAGAAGACTTTATCTTTACAATTTCTAATCCTTCAGTAAGAACTTTATAAGTGTTATCTGGTAACTTCAGAAACTGAATAATTTTTGATTTAACTCCATATGAGTATACATCATTAACTTGAGGATCATCAGTAGTTGGTTCTTTTTGAGTAAACAAATAAATAATCTTATTATTGTTATTCATGGCAAAATTAATTGCATCAATAGATTTAGCTCGTCCAACAAACAAAGGTGAGGTTATAGAGGGATAAACAACTAGATCCCTTAAAGGTAAAATAGGTCCAATGATTTGATTTTCCATACTATTAAGATAGTGAGGAATTTTTAATTTTCACCCACTTTTTTTTTAATTTTTGCTTTTTCTTTATATACGATTATTGGTCTATTTGAGATTACTGACTCTTTACTTAAAACTACCTTATCCACAGAATCCTTATCAGGAATATCATACATACAATCGAGAAGTAGCTTTTCCATAATTGACCTTAGGCCTCGTGCACCAATTTTTTTTTCAACAGCTAATTGAGCAATTTGCTCCCTACCATCTTCAGTTATCTCGAATTCAACCCCTTCAAAAGAAAAAAGAGCCTTGTATTGTTTTGATATTGCATTTTTTGGTCTTGTAATAATCTCTTTTAAATCATGTAAAGATAATTCATTCAGACTAGCGCTTACAGGAAGTCTTCCTACTAATTCAGGTATTAATCCAAATTTAATTAAATCGTCATTCTCAAGTTGTGATGTCATTGGTTGGTCCTGATTAATTGATTTGTTAAAACCAATAGACTTTTTATTGACACGATTTTTTATAATTTTATCAATTCCTTCAAAGGCACCCCCGCAAACAAATAATATATTTTTTGTATCAACTTGAAGAAATTCTTGTTGAGGATGTTTTCTTCCACCTTGAGGAGGCACACTAGCAGTTGTTCCCTCGATTATTTTTAGTAAAGCTTGTTGTACTCCCTCACCAGATACATCTCTTGTGATTGATGGGTTTTCACTTTTTCTGCCTACTTTATCAATTTCATCAATATATACGATACCCTTTTGAGCTAAAGCAACATCATAATCACATTGCTGAAGTAATCTTAAAATAATATTTTCTACATCTTCACCAACATATCCAGCCTCCGTCAACGTAGTAGCATCAGCAATTGTAAAAGGTACATTTAAAAATTTTGCCAAGGTTTGTGCTAAAAGTGTTTTACCACAACCTGTTGGTCCAATTAGAAGTATATTTGATTTAGATATTTCTATGTCTTTTGAGGGGTTTTGAACTCTCTTGTAATGATTGTAAACAGATACAGATAATATTTTTTTTGCATGATCTTGACCAATTATATGATCATCAAGATAATTATATATCTCACTTGGCTTTGGTATCTCAAATTTTTTCTTTGTGTCAATTTTATCATCCTCAACAAGTATATCCTTACATAAAACCACACACTCATTACAAATATAAACATTTGGTCCAGCAATTAATTTTTTAACCTCTTCTTGGCTTTTACCACAAAAAGAGCATGATATTTTTTTATCAGAGCTATTAGCAGAAATTATTTTTTCATCTGACATTTTTATTTTTCAATTCTAGTAGTAATTACTTTATCTATCAAACCAAATTTTTGCGCCTCTTCAGGGTCAAAGAATCTATCTCTTTCCATTGCCTTTTCTATTTCACCAATGCTTATTTTTGTATGCTTTTGATATATTTCATTGAGTCTTTTTTTTGTTTTTAATATCTCCTCAGCATGAATTTTAATATCACTTGCTTGTCCTGAAAAACCACCAGATGGTTGATGAATCATTATTTTAGAGTGTGGTAAAGCATACCTGTTGCCCTCTTTTCCTGCAGCGAGTATTAATGAACCTGCTGAGGCAGCTTGACCTATACAAACTGTATGAACAGGACATTTTATATATTGCATAGTGTCATACATTGCCAATCCAGCTGTAACTAGACCACCAGGTGAATTGATATAAAGATTAATGGGCTCTTCGGGATTTTCAGACTCCAAAAATAAAAGTTGAGCGCATATTAAAGAGGCAGTCTCATCATTGATGGCGCCTGTCAAAAAAATAATTCTTTCTCTGAGCAGTCTGGAGAAAATATCAAAAGATCTCTCGCCTTTTCCTGATTGTTCAATGACTATGGGTACTAGATTCATTATTTTTAGATCCTTTTTTCATAAGTTCTTCTAAGCTTAACTTAGTTTCTTTGATTTTGAAAGTTTTCATAGACTCATCTGCTATTTTATTTCTAAGAAGAGTACCATAAGCAGCTTCTGCCGTTCTTTGATCAATTTTTTCACCATAATATTTTTGAATATACTCTTGGAGTTCTTTCTGCTCAACTTTTACATTTAAAAATTTTACTAATTCAGAAAAAAGAACGTCTTTTTGAATATTCTCACTTGTGAGTTTTTTTAAACTATCAATTCTTTCTTTGTGCTCATCCTTCATTTTAGATAAATCAATTTGATATTTTCTTTTAAGCTCAAGATTTACAACCTCCTCGTTGATATCAATCTTTTTCTTTTGTGATAGGACTTTAAGTAGATCTTCAATAAAAAACTCTTTTTGAAGATAATTCATATCCTCATTGAGTTTATTATCAATTTTGTCATTTAATTCTTTAGTAGATTTTAATTTTAAAATCTTAATCAACTCGTCATCATTTTTAGGATAAATCTTTTTATTTATATCTTTGATTTGAGCGTTTATCTTTGTTCCTTTTGTGGAAAAATTAATATCAGATTTATTTTTAATTTTTAAAAGAGCTTTTTTTAAGTCTAAAAATACTTCTTCTTTCGTTTGGGTGTTTAAGTCTACTCTTACCTCTTTTTGAGAAAATAATTTTTTTTGTTCATCTTCATAGTTTAATATTTCAAAATCTATAACAGAATTTTCATCTGATATATCTATACTCTCTAATGAATAGTACTCTTTTCTTACTTTTTCTCTAAAATCATCAATATCTTTTTTTGTTACCTCTGAAGTAACTTTCTCTATTTCACTTGTTTTTAACTCATCCATTTTAATTTCGGGTTTTAAATAAAAAGCCAAGGTAAAATTATAATTATCTTTAAAATTAACATCAGGTTGTATCAGGGATTGTATTTTTTCATCCTCACTGATTTTATTTATATTTTTTGATACCTCTTCATTTAATACTTCGTTTTCAATTTGAAGACCAATTTTAGACTTTATGATGCTTACCGGTACTTTGCCCTTTCTAAAACCTGCAATTTCAAAAGTAGGTTGCTTTTCTGATATTTTTTCGTCAATAATTTTAGCAATAGCGCTTTGATCTAAAGATACCTCAAAAGATGATTTGTAACTTTTTTTTTCTATGTTTTTATAATCCATATTACTTGTATTCTGGTGCGCCAGGAGGGACTCGAACCCCCACGGTTGCCCACTGGTTCCTAAGACCAGCGCGTCTACCATTCCGCCACTGGCGCACAAATTGGGGCGAGTAAGGGGACTTGAACCCCCGACCTCCGGTACCACAAACCGGCGCTCTAACCAACTGAGCTACACCCGCCAAAAATTGAATTAATTTATAGTATAGATATTATGCAAATTAAACATTATATTTGGATCGCTAAATATGAAAAAAATTGAGGCAATAATTAAACCTTTTAAATTAGAGGATGTTAAAGATGCTCTTGGCGAAATAGGCCTAAGTGGATTAACCGTATCTGAAGTAAAAGGGTTTGGTAGACAAAAAGGTCATACAGAGCTTTATAGAGGAGCTGAGTACGTAGTAGACTTTCTGCCAAAGGTTAAAATTGAATTAGTAGTTGATGACAAGAAATACAAAGAGGCAATTGATGTTATTATTAAGCATTCTAATACAGGTAAAATCGGTGACGGTAAAATTTTTGTATATGAAGTTTCAGAAGCTATTAGAATTCGCACAGGCGAAAAAGGTAAAGACGCAATTTAGTTTTTACACAAACCAAGTTAACAACTCAGGAGGTTATTAGATGGACAAAAAATCATTACAAAAAATGATCGATGAAAATGGTATTAAGTACATTGATTTTAGATTTACAGATCCTTTAGGAACATGGCAGCACTTTTCAAACCATATTAATACATTTGAAATGGACGTATTTGAGGAGGGTATTGGTTTCGACGGCTCTTCAATTAGATGTTTTCAGTCAATTGAAGCTAGTGACATGATATTAATTCCAGATATTGAGACTGCATTTGTAGATCCCTTTTTTACTGATCCTACTCTAGTTCTGATATGTGATATTCAAGATCCAATTACTGGACAAAAGTACGATAAAGATCCAAGATACGTTGCAAAAAAAGCAGAAGAGTACGTTAAAACCTCAGGAGTTGGTGATAGTATTTTCTTTGGACCAGAAGCTGAATTTTTTCTTTTCAATAATGTTCAAATTAACACGCACCCTCATCACTCCTCTTTTTCTGTTGACTCCGGTGAAGCCGTTTGGAATACAGGCACAGCCGAAGGTCCAAATCTAGGTTATAAAGTTAGAAATAAAGGTGGATACTTCCCATGCCCTCCTCATGACACTATGCAGGATGTTAGATCAGAAATGGTTAATCACATGGTTGCAATTGGTATGAGTGTTGAAGCGCAACACCACGAAGTTGCTACTGCTGGTCAATGTGAAATTGATTTAAAATTCGACACATTGGTTAAGATGGCCGATGATCTTCAAAAATATAAATACGTTGTAAGAAACACAGCAAAAAGTAATGGTTTAAGTGCTACTTTTATGCCAAAACCTCTTTCAAACGACAATGGTTCTGGAATGCATTGTCATCAAAGTATTTGGTCAAACGGTAAACCAGTATTTTATGGTGAAGGTGGATACGCTAATCTTAGTGATGAAGCAAAATTTTATATTGGTGGTTTGCTTAAGCACGCACCATCTTTATTAGCTTTTACAAATCCAACTATTAACTCTTACAAGAGATTAGTTCCAGGTTATGAGGCTCCAGTTAAGCTTGCATACTCTAATAGAAATAGAAGTGCTATATGTAGAATACCTGCATACTCACCATCTCCTAAAGCAAAAAGGGTTGAGTTTAGATGTCCAGATGCAACTGCCAACGGTTATTTAGCATTTTCAGCTATGCTTATGGCGGGTTTAGATGGAATTAAGAATAGAATTGATCCTGGTGAACCAATGGATAAAAATCTTTATGATTTACCTCCTGAAGAGCAATCTAAAGTAAAGGAAGTACCTGGTACTCTTGAAGAAGCGATTAATAATCTTGAGTCAAATCATGATTATCTTTTAGAGGGTAATGTGTTTACCAAAGATTTAATCGAGTCATATATCGAATACAAAAGAGAAGAAGAAATCGAACCAAATAAACTGCTAGTTACACCTGCAGAGTTCGACATGTATTACGATTACTAAACTAAATTAAAAGCAACCTGTCTAAATATTTTTTATTATCTACTTTGGACGGGTTGCTAGTTAGATTTTCAAACATAAGCAACTCTCTTAAATAATCAATATCGTCACTATATGAAAACTCTTTATTATTTATGTGGTTGATGTCTTCTTTAATTTTAAAGAGTTGAAAAAGATCCTTATTATTTTTTAAAGGATTTTTTATATCTACTATTTTTAAAAAGTATTCATTATCAATTTTAGAAAAGTTTGAAATAATTTGATTTTTCATTTTTGTAAAATACTTAACTAATTTTAGATTATTTGTTAAAAGACATACCTTCATAAAAGACAATTTATGAAATGGTTCACTAGTCTTTGAATAAAATGAAAAAAAATTTTCAATATTAATAACTTGATCAGAGTCTCTATCAAAAGGTTTATTTCTATCGTCAATTATAAGGATATTTGGATCAATATATTGTTTCATTATCGAGTAAAATCTCCTTACAATTTTAATATTATCTAAGTGATTATTTTTGTTTGATTGATATATAAAAAAAATGTCTAAATCGGAAAAATTCGTAGCCATTTTGACACCGTAACTTCCAAATAAAATCGGTGTTAAGTCAGAGAAAATATTGCTTCTATTGACAATGTATTCATTTTTAACTAGTTCAAAAATATAAAAAATAAACTTTCTTACAGCGGTATTTCGTTTTTTGAGGAAGTCAGTATTTGTTATTTTTTTTGAAAGTAACAAATAATCTAAAAGGAATAAAATTTCATAAATATCCTGGATTGATTTTTTTAAATCTAAATCAAAATTATCAGAAAATTCCCTCAGCTTAAAAGTAGGTATGCCATAATTAAAAAAATAGACTAGTGACTCTATTAAAAAATGATTCTTGTAAATAAGATTTGTTAATTTTGATGAATTATCAAATATGAAAGCTAACTCTAAAAAAATTTTATTATTGTATTTGTATAAAGCAGTTAAATGGACACCAGACTTATAATAATTAATTAAATAGTCAAATTTTATAATCAGATCATCTCGTTTATTATGTGTTGATAAAATATTTATGAGACTTGAAATAGACTCTAAATAATCATTTTTTACTGTTTCTGAACTATTGATGTTCTCAGCTCGTTTTAGAAGACTATCAATAATTTTTTGGCTAGACTCATTAAATTTTTCACGTTGTAAACTTTCTCTATTTATTTTAGGGAAAAATAAACGCTGATATATTGTTTGAATTTCAGATTTATGCTTCTCTAATTTGTTTGAAAAGTTATCTAATACTGAATTTAAATAGGTTTCATTAGAGTCAATTATATTCTGAAAAGTATTTTTTTTTATATGTAAATAATTCTCAATTTTACGGAAGTAATAATATGCCTCTGTTATATTTTTTAAGTCATTTTTTGGAATTATATTTTCATGTTTTTTTAAATTTATAAGTAATTTATGAATATTACTCTCTTTGAGAGAATTTATTTTTCCAGACCAAAGAAGTTGGTTAAAATGTATTATATTTTCACAAGATCGAATAAAGCCATAAGAATTTTTTATATCTAGCATTTGTTCAGTATTACTGGAGGCAAAAAGTTTTTTAATTTCATCTATAGCGTAATAGTCAAATGTTCTTCTAAATAAAAAACTTTTTATTGCTTCCTTAAATGAGAAATATTTTTGAATATCGCCACACAAAAAACTTGATCTATGAAATGCTAATCTCTCCCAATTTCTGCCAACTGAAGTATAATAATTAATTGCTTGATCCATATCAGATATAATTAATGAATCACCAAAATCTGGTCGTAACCTTAAATCTATTTTATGAAAAAAAGACTCAGAAATATTCGATATGTCACTAATGGTTTTCTTTATAGATTTATTAAAATCTTGGAGAGAAATAGGACTATTTTTGGAGTCATAGAATATGATTATATCGATATCAGAGGCAAAATTTAAATCTCTTACGCCAATTTTACCCATACCTAAAATAAAATAATATTTTTTTAAGCTATTATTAAATGATCTGTATAGATTAATGTTAATGATTTTACTTAAAATATTTTTGCATAAAACAGACCACAATCTTGATCCATTAGACTGAGAAATTAAATTTTGATGAATTGATATAAAAATTAAATAAATAAGCTCATTTTTAAGTGTATTTATATTGAGAAAGTTAGTTGTAGAGGAATTATAATATTTTTTTATATTAGTTTTGTAGTGGTTAAGTATTAATTGAGCATCAACCTTTGAAACATCATAAGAATTATTAAGATATTCATATTTTGATAAGAAAGTGGAAGATTTATATAATCTCTCTAACTCCAAATGGCATTCCTCTCAAAATAATTTAGTAAACCACTATAGTTATTAATAACTGAGATTTCTTTTTTTACTTTTTTGGAATTTGATATGTTACTAAGTGCAGTGAATATACTTTTTTTTAATAAATTAATATTTAAATATTTGTAATGCTCTAATTCATTTATTGTATTAATTATTGAAGCTGTCTTCTTTTTGACATTCTCAAGATCTAATTTTTCTAAAAAAAAGGCGTCTTTCGCAAATTGCCTACCAATCATAAATTGAGTAATATTTTTTGACTGAAAAAATTTAAAGGTTTCTAAATCATTAACCTCACCATTAGGAATAAGTTCCATTTCAGGAAATTGATCACAACACTCTAAAAATAAATTATAATTAATTTTTGGAATTGTTCTATTTTTTTTGGTATCTAAGTTCAAAACACCATTTCTACAATGTATAAATACTTTTTTAATTCCTATTTCATTAAACAATTTAAGATAATCAAAAATATAACTCTTATCCTCATTCATACCTAAACCAAGTCTACATTTCACCGATACATCTTTATTATATTTGATCAATTCATATAAACATTTTTTTACTAAGTCATACTTTTGGGTTAAAGCTAAACCAAGCATATTTTCTTGGACTCTAGAACTTGGGCAACCTAAATTAAAATTTACATGTTTAATAATATCTACTTTATTTAAAATATTTATTGCTCTTTTAATTTCTTCAGGATCTGAGCCTGCAATTTGAATGGCGCTTTTATTATTTTTTAAAAAATGCTTGGTTATTGTTTTAGTCTCATTGTGGATGATTGCTTTATCCACTATCATTTCAGAAAAGGTAGTTACACTATTTCCATAAATGTTTTCCACTAAACTTCTAAAATAGCAGTCTGTGTAACCCATCATTGGTGCTAAATAATAATTCATCGAAAAAATTCTTTTAATAATTGAAAAATACTTTAATAAAAGTAAAAATCATTAAAAATCAAGATATTGGAAAATTTCAACATTAATCAACTAGTTTTTAATTCTGATGGGCTAATACCTACAATTGCTCAAGAGAAATCAACTAATGAAATTCTTATGATGGCCTATTCAAATAAAAATTCTATTGAAATGACAGTAAAAACAAAAAAAGCTCACTTTTGGAGTAGAAGTAAAAAAAAATTATGGTTAAAAGGCGAAACTTCTGGCAATAAACTTAATATTATTAATATTTATACTGATTGTGACAGTGACGCTTTAATTTATGAAGTTGAGCTTGAAGGAATTGGCGCTTGTCATACGGGTAAAAAAAGTTGTTTTTATAAAAAATTAGAATTATGAGCGATATAATAGCATTTAAAGACTCGAATAATAATTATTGGGATACTGAAGTTGAAAATAGCACTCCCATTAAACCTAAATCTGATGATGCATTAAATATAATGCGGCATGATATGGCTCATATTTTGGCTGAAGCTGTAATTACTCTTTTCCCAAATGCTAAACCAACTATTGGTCCTTTTATAAAGAACGGTTTTTATTATGACTTTGATATGGAAAGCACTCTCTCAGATGATGACTTAGCTAATATAGAAAAAAAAATGAAAGAAATTCTCTCAGAGGGAAGAAACTTTTTAAAAAGAGCTGTAACTAAAAAAGAGGCATCAGAAATATTTAAAGATAATAAATATAAATTGGAGCTTATTAATAATTTAGATAATTCTGATGAAATAACACTCTATGAGCAAAAAAATTTTACTGATCTTTGTAAAGGTCCTCATCATAAAAGTACAAAAGATTATAATGCTAGCTTTAAAATAACAAATGTATCAGGGGCTTATTGGAGAGGTATTAGCACTAACAAAATGCTTCAAAGAATTTATGCAACCGCCTGGTATTCTGAAAAAGAACTTCGTATTTATTTAAAAAATTTAGAAGAGGCTAAAGAAAGAAATCATAGAAGATTAGGCACTGATATGGGTTTGTTCCTTCTAACTGATTTATCAGCAGGGAATGTATTTTGGAAAGATAAAGGCTTAACCTTGTATCAAAATATTGAAAAATATATTCGCTCTGAGCAACAAAAACTTAATTATTTTGAAGTAAAAACACCTGAGCTAGTATCAAATGAGCTTTGGATAAAGTCTGGTCATTGGGACAATTTTAAAGAAAATATGTTCACATCAGAAACTGACAACAAGACATTCGCACTAAAACCTATGAATTGTCCATGTCATATTGTTTTATTTAACTCTCAACTAATAACTTACAAAGATTTACCACTTAGGTACTCGGAGTTTGGTAAGTGTCATAGATACGAACCCTCTGGAGCTCTAAATGGATTATTTAGGGTCAGAGGTTTTACTCAAGATGATGCCCACATATTTTGTTCTGCTGAACAAATATATGATGTTTGTAATGAGACAACCCTACTAATTGAGAGAGTGTATAAAAAGTTCGGATTTGAAAAAATAAAATATAATATTTCTACTCGCCCAGAAAAAAGTATTGGCACGCAAGAAAACTGGGATAATGCGGAAAATCAGTTAAAAAAAGTTTTAAAAGACAACAATAAAGAATTTAATATTTTAGAGGGTGAAGGAGCATTCTATGGTCCAAAAATAGAATTTACATTAGAGGACTCACTGGGTCGAGAGTGGCAATGTGGAACGATACAAATTGACTTCAATCTCCCTGATAGATTGGGTGCGAAATACAAAGACAAAGATGACAAAAATCAAGTTCCAATAATGATACACCGAGCAGTCGTCGGATCTCTAGAAAGGTTTATAGCAATTATTCTTGAAAACACTAATGGCTGGCTTCCCTTATTTGTTACGCCTATACAACTTGCAATTCTCCCTGTGTCCGAAAAATTTGTTGATCATAGTAACCGAATTAAAGGGGAGCTTCAAAAACTGGGTGTAAGAGTAATTGTTGATGGATCTGATAACAAATTGGGTTATAAAATAAGAAATTCTGTTTCTAAAAAGATACCTTATTCTCTTGTAATGGGTGAGAAAGAGATTGAGTCAGACTCATTTACTCTAAGAAGTAATGAGGGTAAGAATACTTCTTTTGATGATATTAAAACTCTCTCAGATTTCTTTATCAGTAATTAACTATTAAAAAGTTAATTTATAAAATAAGTTAATTTCTTAAAATGAGCGACCACATCAAGGCAGTAATTATAGTAGTTTTAAGTGGATTAATATGGAGTTTTGGACCGCTTGTGGTCAAAAATATGATAGACCCTCAAATCTATCAACTCCCCTACCTTGTTATTAGAGGGCTTACAGTTGCAATTATCATCGCCACATATCTTATTCTAAATGAGCAAAAAGACTTTTTTATGAATGTAATCAAAATAGATAAAGTTTCTGTGATTGGTGGTCTTAGTTTAACAACAGCCATGGTTGGTTTTATTTATTCAATAAGTAATACAACTGCCGCAGTTACTCTATTTATGTTGGCGTTAATGCCTTTTTTAGCATCATTAATTGCCCTAGTGTTTATTAATGAGAAAATCTCAAAACAAAATTTTATAACTATGATTATTGCGTTTATTGGTGCTTTAATAATGATATATGCAAGTGCCTTTAGTGGATCTTTGTATGGATTAATTATGGGCTTTATATCAAGTCTTGGCTTTGCATCATTCACTGTTGCTTTGAGAAGCAAAAGTAACTTTAAAAAATTTTATATTTTAATTTATGCAGGAATTTTTTGCGCAATTATTTCCGCCTTTTTAATGATTTTTAATGATCAAGAAATCTATTTACCTTTAAGAAATATTTTGTTGAGTATGACACACGGTTTAATTGTTGCAACTGGGCTTATCCTGTTTAGCATCGGTTCAAAACAATTACTTTCGGGAGAACTAACAATGCTATCTTTATTAGAAGTAGTTGGAGGAATTTTTTGGGCGTGGCTACCTATTCTGGGTATCAATGAAACACCAGATGTAAATACAATTATAGGAGGTATAGTTATTTGCTTAGCTATAGCAATAAATTCATATCGTTTTGATAAAATGAGGCTTCAAAATTTAATTAGATAGTTAGACCTACAACGCCAATGAAAGTTAAAGATATTCCTAAAGTTTGAATTTTAGATATTTTTTCTTTTAAAACTAGTCTAGCCAATAAAACTGTTACTAAACCAAAACCTGAAGAAATTACTACTGCGATACTCACTTTGTCAAAAGCATATGCAGAGACCAAACAAAAATAACCTGTGGTTTCTAATATTCCTTGAAAAAATAAAATAGGAACTGCTTTCTTTGTTAGAGTTATTTTAGACTTCATAAAAAATAATAAAGAAGCAATACCCAATAAGCTAAAAAATCTTACATAAATAACAGCCTCAATTGGATCTAAAGAATTAGAAGCCTCTTGAGAAAAAATAAGACCCAAAGCAAGCATGCCACTGGCCATAAATGACACAATCAGAGACTCTTTTATCTGTTTTTTTGACAAACCTAGGCTTTCTTTAAAACTATCAGCGCTTATGGATACAAATATTGCGCCGGATATTACAACAAGTGTGGCAATCCATTGAGTAAGTGTGGGTTCACTTCCTAAAAAAAATCTAATAACAAAAACAAAAAAGGGATTGGTTGCTGTTATCGAGGCTACAATTGATACTGGTCCCATTTGAAGACCTCTGTATAAACAAAGAAGTCCAAACATTATTAAAATTCCTGATAGGAAACTATTACTCAAACCAATCGCATTTGGAGAAAGACCACTTCCAAAAAAATAGAATAAAATTAAATAAAATATTGAGCCAACAACCAGCATCCAAAAAAGTGAATTTTTAAATCCAACTTCCTTTGATGAAAATCTGGCTAAAAAATCTCCAACACCAAAACTAAAAGCTGAGAGAATACCCAATAAGATTGCCATCAATATAACTAAAATCTAAACGTGAAAACTCTCACCACAGCCGCATTCACTAGTCTGATTAGGATTTTTAAAAATAAACCTTTCTCCAAATTCTTCTTTAATAAAGTCCATTTCTGTGCCTATTACATACATAACTGCTTTGTCCTCAATATAAAGAGGAAACTTGTAATCATTGACTAGCTCACAATCTTGTATGTTATCATTACTCACATACTCCATTGTATAACTCAATCCCGCACAACCTTTAGTGCTTAAGCCAATCTTTAAACCTATAGCGTTACTATTATTAACTAATAATTTAGAAATTTGTTCTTCAGCAGTTTTGGATAATGAAAATAAAGGACTGGTCATACTAAAAACCTAAAGCTAACTTAGCATTTTCACTCATCATATCTTTATTCCATGGTGGTTGAAAGGTTAGTTTTATACTGACTTGTCCTACATTATTTAGTACATGAACTTTTTTAGCGACCTCTAATGGAAAACTATCAGCAACTGGACAGTTAACTGTTGTCAGTGTCATGATAATTTTAATATTGTTAAAATTGTCTATTGATATGTCGTAAATTAAACCAAGATCATAAATATTCATATCCATTTCAGGATCTTTTATATCTGTGAGAACTTTGATTATATGATCATTTGTTAATGTCACTGACTGTGATGACGATTTTTCTCCGTAAGTAATCTCACCTTCAGAACTTACTTTTGGCATAAAGTCAGAGAGTGTTTTATTATCCATAGCTTATTGAAGAAGTTTTAGAGTTTTTTTCAAAGAGTCTATAAAATGATCAATATCATTAAGATCATTATAAATACCAAAAGAGACTCTGCAAGAACCAGGGATACCTAATTTTTTCATAAATGGTTGGCAACAATGGTGACCTCCTCTAATCATAATTCCATACTGGTCAAGAAAAGTGGCAATATCATTAAAATTTTGGTTTTTAATATTAAAAGAAACAATGGATGTAGCATTTCCATCCTCATTAGAGCCATATATATCTATTTCTTTGAATTCGCGTAAAGCTTTAATTAATGTAGATCTGAGTTTTTTTTCATTCAGAAAATAGTCTTGGTAATTATTATTATTCAAATATTCCATAGCAGTTTTAAAGCCAATTGCTGCCTCAATTGAAGGCGTACCCGGTTCAAATTTATTGGGTAACATAGCATAGGAAAAATCATTAGATGAAACTTCATTGATCATTCCTCCTCCAAGTGTTGGAGGATTTAATTTATTTAAAATATCTTCTTTACCATACATAATTCCAATACCAGATGGACCATAAAGTTTATGAGATGAAAAAGAGTAAAAATCACAATCTAAATCTTTTACGTCAATTTTTAAGTGTGCTATTGATTGACAACCATCAACGGCAACATAAGTATCTTTATTAATTGATTTTTTAATCTTTTTAATATCAAGTATTTGGCCAGTTACATTTGACATGTGTGTTAAAGAGAGAACCTTTGTGGAGTCATCACAATTATTAATGATATCGTCTTCAGATAGAATGCCATCTTTCGAAATAGGAATTATTTTTAATTCTAAACCTAATTTTTTACATAAGTTCATCCAAGGCAAATAGTTTGAGTGATGTTCTAATTCTGTCACAACAATATTATCGCCCTCTTTAAGATGTTCAGCTAATGAATTAGCAATAATATTTATAGAGTCAGTAGCCCCTCTTGTAAAAATTATTTCATCTGTAGAGTTAGAATTAATAAAATTTTTTGCTACATCTCTAGATTTTTCATATAAATCTGTAGCATCTATACTAAGTGAATTCATTCCTCTATGAACATTTTCATAAGAATTTTCTAAAAATTCAGAAATAGAGTTAATTACTTGTTTGGGTTTCTGAGTACTTGCTGCAGAGTCAAGATAAGTAATAGCTTTGTCTCTAATCTTTTTATCTAAAATTGGAAAATCTAATTTAATATTATTCATGATAATAAACTTTCAATTAACTCATTTGAATAATTCTTTAGCATATCGTCTTTTATTGACTCAATAATCTCAACAATAAATGCTTTTTTTAATATTTTTTTAGCTATTTCGCTATCAATTCCTCTGGACTTAAAATAATAAATTTGCTCGTCATCTAATTTGGAAACAGTAGACCCGTGACTACATTTTACATCATCTGCATAAATTTCAAGTTCTGGTTTATTGTTGGCTTTCGATATGTCATCTAAAAGCAACGATCTACTCATTTGATATCCATCAGTTTTCTGAGCAATAGAGTCAACATATATCTTTCCTTGAAAGTTTGTAATAGCGCCCTTCTCAACAATAGATTTAAAAATTTCTCTACTTGACGAAGAAGGCTTTAAATGTTGTATAAATGAATAATTGTCATTTACACCATAATTGTTGATATTAAGACCATATAAATCAAAATTACATTCGTGATTTAATGATGCATAAAACTCGTTTCTTGTATGGATATTATCTGATTGAAAAGAAACAAAGTTTAAATAAGAGTTGTCTTGTAAATTAGTCTCAAAGTATAAAAAAGATTTATTATTTGAAATATTATAGTGAACTACATTTAACTTAGAATTATTAGATAAATCTAAGAAAATTGATTTAGGATACTCATCATTTGATTTGCTATTAAAAATAATAAGATTGACTTCGTTTGTAGAGGATTTAGATATATGTATGTTCTCATTTATTTGAGAAATATCTAAAAATAAATTTCTATCATCAAATGTATCTAAATTTACAGATTTAGTTTCCCTTTTTACTAAAGAGGAGACTCTAAAAAAGCTATCTTCATTATTGTAATTCCAGAGATTTAAATTAGTTGTCAAATCAAATGGATTTGAAATAGAAGAGGTAATATTTTTGGTATTATCTAATAGTTTAGAAAAATTTATATCTCTAAGTAAGATTTCGGATTTGACTTCTTTATGGAGTTGAGCGTATTTATAATTTTCAATTTTAAAATTTTTATATGGGTTTTGATTATCTAAGATGTCTTTAGCATATTGAGATACACTTTCAGATTGTATCTTGTCTAAATTTAATACAAGTTCCATTAGGCGGTTTGAGATATCTCTTCGTAACCTTTTTCTTCTAGCTCTAAAGCTAAAGAGTAATCACCAGATTTTACGATTTTACCATCTGCAATAATATGAACAAAATCAGGCTTTATATAATTCAAAAGTCTTTGATAATGAGTAATAACTAGGAAAGAATTATCACTATTTCTTAATTTATTTACTCCCTCAGAGACAATTCTTAAGGCATCAATGTCTAAACCGGAGTCTGTTTCATCTAAAATAGCCATTTTGGGACTTAACATAGACATCTGTAAAATTTCTTGTTTCTTTTTTTCACCACCAGAGTAGTTAACATTTAGATCTCTTTTAAGCATTTCAGTGCTTATGTTCAATTCTTCTGCTTTTGATTTCATTAATTTAGCAAATTCCAATGCGTCCATTTCACTTTGACCTAAATATTTTCTTTTTGAATTGATTGCTGTTTTCAAAAAAAATGAAGTTTGCACACCAGGTATCTCCATTGGATATTGAAATGCAAGAAATAATCCCTCGTTTGCTCTTTCATCAACATCTAATTCCAATAAATTTTTACCATTGTAATCTATTGTTCCATCATTTATTTCATATTTATCTTTACCGGATAGCACGTAAGAGAGTGTGCTTTTACCAGAACCGTTAGGGCCCATAAGCGCGTGAACCTCACCTTTATTAATAGATAAATCCAAACCTTTAATTATTTTTTTTTCTTCAATAGAGACATGAAGGTTTTTAATTTCTAACATTATCCAACGCTTCCCTCTAAGCTAATTGCAACTAATTTTTGAGCTTCAACAGCAAATTCCATTGGTAAATGTTGAAGTACCTCTTTACAAAAACCATTCACAATTAACCCAACTGCATCTTCACTGTTTAATCCTCTTTGCTGACAGTAAAATAATTGGTCTTCGTTAATTTTTGAGGTTGTGGCCTCGTGCTCAACCATTGAGTCGGAATTACTTGACTCTATATATGGAACTGTATGAGCTCCACATTGATTACCTATTAATAGAGAGTCACATTGAGTAAAATTTCTCGCATTTTTGGCTTTCGACAAAATATTTACAAGGCCTCTATATGTATTATTAGCTTTTCCAGCTGAAATGCCTTTTGATATGATTTTAGAAGACGTGTTTTTACCAATGTGTATCATTTTTGTGCCAGTGTCAGCTTGTTGCATATTGTTAGTTATGGCTACTGAATAAAATTCTCCTTTAGAATTATCTCCTTGTAAAATGCAGCTTGGATATTTCCATGTAATTGCAGATCCTGTCTCGACTTGAGTCCAAGATATTTTAGAATTTTTCCCTCTGCAGGCACCTCTTTTGGTTACAAAATTGTAGATGCCTCCCTTACCCTCTTTATCTCCTGGGTACCAGTTTTGAACTGTTGAATACTTTATTTCAGCATTATCTAGGGCAACTAACTCTACATTAGCAGCATGAAGTTGGTTTTCATCTCTCATTGGTGCAGTACAGCCTTCTAGGTAACTCACATAACTGTCTTTATCAGCGATGATAAGCGTTCTTTCGAATTGACCTGTATTCATTGCATTAATTCTAAAATATGTTGATAATTCAACTGGGCACCTTACTCCCTCAGGTATGTAAATAAATGATCCATCAGTGAAAACGGCTGAGTTTAATGCTGCGAAAGAATGATCTGATACTGGAATTACACTTCCTAGATATTTTTTTACTAATTCTGGGTGAGTTTTTACTGCCTCAGAAATTGAACAAAATACTATACCTAAGTCACTCAGTTGTTTTTTATATGTCGTGGCAACTGATACGGAGTCGAAAACAGCATCAACAGCTATACCAGATAACATTTTTTGTTCTTTTAATGGAATACCGAGTTTTTCATAAGTTTTTAGTATTTCTGGGTCTATTTCATCTAGTGACTTTGGTTTATCTTTTAAACTTTTAGGTATTGAGTAATAATAACAATCTTGATAATCAATTTCTGGAATATTCAATTTAGCCCATTGAGGCTTCGGTAATTTGTTGAAGACTTTAAATGCATTTAGTCTCCATTCAAGCATCCACTCTGGTTCATCTTTTTGGGCAGATATGAATTTTATTATTTCTTCATTTAAACCTTTTGGAGGTCGGATCTCGTCTACTTCAGTAGAAAAACCATATTTGTAATCACTATTACCTAGTGTGTTTACTTGTTTAATTGTTTGTTCTGTAGCTGCCATAGGTCTCGATATATATGATAAATAAGGATTTTTACAAGAAAATACGAGTAAATACCCTAATTAGTTCAGTTTCTGTTTAATAATCCCACCACCTAAAACCCTATCATTATCATACAAAACACAAGCTTGACCTTTGGTAATTGCCTCTGCGGGTTCATCAAACTCAAAAGAGTAGGAAGTAGATTGTTTAATAAGTTTTCCCTTTTTTGGCTCAGATAAAGATCTAATTTTTGCACTACAAGGGATTTCAACAGTTTTTTTGGAAAGGTCGTACTCTGGCATAATAAAATTCAAATCACCTAATAAGAGGGATTTACCTAACAGATCTTTCTTATCACCAACAATTATTTGGTTTTTATCTTTAATAATATCAACAACATAAAGTGGGTCTTCATTTGCTATACCTAAGCCTCTTCTTTGGCCAACTGTAAAATTTTGAATACCGTCATGAAAAGATAAAACATTACCTGAAAGGTCGAGAATTTCACCTTTCTTCTTATTTGACTTTATAAATTTTTTATAATCTCCATCTGGAATGAAACATATATCTTGACTATCCTTCTTGTCATAAACGATAAGACCAAGATCCTCTGCTATTTTTCTAGTTTCTGCTTTAGATATCTCACCAAGTGGAAATCTTAGGTAATCTAACTGATCTTGTGTTGTTGCAAATAAAAAATAACTTTGATCCTTCGATTTATCCTCAGCCCTATACATATGGGCATCTTTAATATTACCTTTTCTTCTAATGTAATGCCCTGTTGCCATACAATCTGCCTCTAATTTTTTTGCAAAGTTCATTAAATCTCTAAACTTAACAGTCTCATTGCACTTAACACAAGGTATAGGTGTTTCACCATTTTCGTAAGCGTTGATAAAGTAATCGATTACATCTGATTTAAATGTTTTTTCATAATTAAATACGTAGTGGGGTATATCTAATTTTTGGGCAACTCGTCTAGCGTCATAAATATCAAGACCAGAACAACAAGAACCTTTTTTTGCAGAGTTATTAGAGGTATACAGCTGAAGAGTTATACCAATAACATTATATCCCTCTTTTTTTAATAGACCAGCTGTGACAGAACTATCCACTCCACCAGACATAGCAACCACCACTGTTGTGCTTAATGGATCTTTATTAAAACCTAATGAATTCATTTATAACTTGCTTTTTTTATCAAAAGTAATCTATGATCTCTTCTTTAATTATGCCAGAAGTATTTATACAAGGTGGTGAAGGTAAACTTCAAGCCAAATACTCACCTAGTGAGCAAGAAAAACCAAATATAGCTATAATTCTCCATCCCAATCCTAAACATGGTGGAACTATGGACACTAAAGTTAATTATGCTGCATTTAAAGTGATGAAAGATGCTGGTTTTTCAACTTTAAGAATAAATTTTCGTGGTGTTGGCAAGAGTGATGGTGCCTTTACTGAGGGAGAGGGAGAGCTTAATGATGCGAGTGTCTCTTTAGATTGGCTCCAAAAAAAAAATGAGGATTTTAGGTCATGTTGGATTGTAGGATTCTCCTTTGGTGCATGGATTGGATTTCAAACTCTAATGAGAAGACCAGAAGTAGATGGATTAATTTTAATAGCCCCACCTGTAAATTTGTACGATTTTAATTTCTTATCACCCTGTCCTATTAAAACATTGATAGTTAGAGCTGAACAAGATGAAATAGTAAAAAGAGATAACTTAAAAGAATTTTTTGAAACATTTAAAAAACAAAAAAATGCAGAAGTGTCCATGGAAACTATCTCAAAATCAAATCACTTATTTGAGGGAAAGCTAGATCCTCTTATGAATACTTTAAATAAGTATATTCAAAAACATAAAAGCTAACACTTTTCACCTAAGTAAATATTTTTTAAAACTTTTGTAGTTTCATAATATGTAGATTGTTTTTTTAGCATATATCTTATACCAAGTAATGCCATTCCTTGGGATTCTATAAAATCTCCATCTATTTGGTAATTATCAATTAAAGAAATATTATCAAAATACTTACTGAAAATTTTTTGTAAAGTTAGATTTTTTCTTCCACCGCCCATTAAAATAATTTTGAAGTCTGATTGCGAGGAAATCAAAGAACTAATAGCAAATGGAATTACTTCAAGTAATGTATAAATTAAATCATTTAAATTTTTATCTTTAATAGAATTATCTATATAGTTATGAAAATAATTTCTATCTAAAGATTTAGGAAGGTTTTCTAAAAAATATTTGTCACTTATTATTCTGTTAAATAGAAGATCTATTTTTTGACCATTATTAGATAATGAACCATCAACATCAAATCTTTCTTTAGTTTTTTCATAAATTAAATCATTAACGATGGCATTACCAAAAGAACTATCACCAGCAGTAATTTTTTGGTTATCAATTACAGTTATATTAGTAACACCTCCTATATTGACAAAAATAACCTTTTTTAAATCTAGTTGATTAGCTAAGACTCTATGGAATTCTGGCATTATTGGTGCTCCATTACCACCATTTAACAAATCATTTTTTCTAAAGTTACATATAACAGGGGAGTTAGTGTTAAATCTAATACTCTTATCAAATAGTTGAATTGAAATTTTTGTTTTTTGATCGTGATATACTGTTTGTCCATGCATTGCAATTAAGTCTATTTCCAAATTATTTTTTTTAATAAAATTGTTTATAGAATCCTTATATTCTTGATTTAACTGATTAATAACTTTGATATCGTCTAAGTATCCTTTCAAAATTACATTACGTAATTTTAATTGCAGCCCATCACTATATGGAATGAATTCATTTGATATATCAGTCACATATGAAACTCCATCAGATTTGACCAAGCTACAATCAATACCATCTAAAGAGGTACCTGACATGCAACCGAGGGCGATATATTCCATTTGATATCTATAAAATTATGTTAATTATTATATATGATTGATTATATACAGTTATTTAAAGATAGAAATCTATTCAATCAATGCACTAATGAAATAGAACTTAATAATTTACTCAATAAGAAAAAAATTATTTTTTATATTGGATTTGATGCTACTGCTGACGCATTACATGCCGGTAGTCTTGTTCAATTAAGAGCTATTAAGACTTTAATTAGACATGGCCATCAGGCTATAGTGTTATTAGGTGGTGGTACTACAAAAATTGGTGACCCCTCTGGCAAAGATGCATCAAGACAAATTTTAACTTACGAAACAATCCAAAAAAATATTGAAAATTTTAAAAGAATATTTGAACATTATTTTAGAGATTTCAAAGAAAATATTAAATTTATAAATAACGATCAATGGCTTGATAAATTGAATTATATAGAGTTACTAAGAGATTTGGGAAGTCAAGTTTCAATCAATCGTATGCTTACATTTGAGAGTGTTAAAGAAAGACTTAAAAGAGAGCAATCTTTATCATTTTTAGAATTTAATTACATGATACTTCAAAGTTATGATTTTCTTCACTTAAATAAACATGAAAATTGCGATTTGCAAATTGGTGGCTCAGATCAATGGGGTAATATCGTTTTAGGTATGGAAATTATATCAAAAATAAACAAAAAGGATGCTTTTGGTCTCACTACACCTCTTTTAACTACATCTACGGGTAAGAAGATGGGCAAGACCGAGCAAGGGGCTGTCTGGATAGATCAAAATAAATACAGTTCTTACGATTTCTATCAGTATTGGAGAAATGTGGATGATAATGATGTGGAAAAACTATTACTGATTTTTAGTGATTTAGACAAAGAAGAGATAAAAATATTAATTAAAGAAGATATCAATAATGCGAAAAAAAAATTAGCGTATTTAGTGACAACAGATTGTCATTCAGAAAGCTCAGCACAAGAGGCTGAAGAAAAAGCAAGATCAATTTTTGAAAATAATTCTTACGATAATATTGATGAAATTAACTTTAAAATAGACTCAAAACTCATAGATACACTAACATCCAATAGTACGGTCTCATCAAAATCTGAAGCAAAAAGACTAATTGAGGGTGGTGGTATAAAGATTGACGATGAACAAATTAACGATATTAATCTTACGATTAACAAGTCTTATAACGAAAAAATACTCAAGATTGGCAAAAAAAAATATTTTAAAATTATTGTTAAGTAACCAAAATATCCTTTATAGCATCATTAACAAAATTTAAATCATCTTTGGACTTACCTGCCCCAGCATAGTGCCCGTAGCTTGAAGGAATGATACGTAATTCACCATTTTTAATATTTTTTAATTCAATTTCATTATCCTCTGGAGGGAAGTATAAATCATTTTTACCTGGCATTAAAATACATCGCGCAGTAATAGAGTTAAGAGCTTTATCAAATTGATTATTAAATTTATTATTGTTGCTAATGTCGTGCTCTTGCCAAGTTCTTATCATCGCTAATAAATCATTTGCATCCTTACGATAATAAATTCTATTCCAAAGTTTATCCAAAACTTCTTTTGCATCTTTGTAACCATCATCGATATATTTTTTTTCCCTAAACCAGTCTTGCCCATGCGCCCATCCAGCCCATACTCTTGCCATTGTTGTTTTTCCATTTTGAGGTTGTTTTTCATAATTTCCAGAATTCCAGTTTGGATCTGAAGTCAAAGCAGCATATACGCCCTCTAAAAATACATATGTATGTTCTGTAGTTTTAGCATGACCACACATAGAAATCATATTTTCTACCATATCTGGAAAATATGACGCCCACTCAAATGCTTGTTGTCCTCCCATTGACCAACCTATAACTAATTTAATTTTTTCTAAGTTGAATATTTCTTTTAGAAGTGTGTATTGTGCTTGCACGTTATCATATATTGTAATTAAGGGAAAATTAGGTCCATTAAAGGGTTTTTCTGTATTACTGGGTGAGGATGAAACACCATTACAAAACATATTTGGTATAATGATGAAATATTTATCTGGATCTATGGGTAAATTATTACCAATCAGATATCCTTGCTCAAGATGTGTACCAGCATACCTAGTAGGAAATAAAATTACATTTGATTTGTCAGAATTTAGTTTCCCAAATGCTAAATAATTTAATTGTAAATCTATTATGTCGCCTGATTTTAATTTGAAATTATTTAATTGGTATTTATGTAGTTCCTCTTTACTAATCAATTAAAATAACTTTAGATATTCTTTGATTTCCCAATCAGTTGTAGTTGTATGATATCTAGACCACTCATCATATTTATATCCAATAAAATTGTTTATCATAGCCTCAGAAAAAACTTTTCTAGTTAATTTATCAGCAGCAAAAGCGTCTACTGCCTCTAATAAATTTCTTGGCAGTGTAGTAACCTCTTTTTTTTCTTTCTCGGTCAAATCATAAAGACTTTTATTAGTTGGTTTTGGGGGCTTCATTTTTTTGTCGATACCCTCTGTAACAGCTGCGGCTAATAAAGAAAAAGTTAAATAAGGATTTTGAGTTAAATCAGATGCCCTATTTTCTATACAATATCTATTTTGTGGTAGTCTTATCATAGCTGATCTATTATTACTGCCGTATGTCATATGTGTAGGAGCCCATG
>CACMWO010000009.1 GCA_902617465.1 uncultured Alphaproteobacteria bacterium
CAATAATCGTCAATTGGCAACAATTAGTCGAGAAATTTTAATAGAGGCAGATTGAAGGAGATCAACATAATCCATCATAGTTTTTGGGTTTAAGATATTTTTACTTCCTGATAAAGCGATTCCGGCAAATGATCTTTTATCTTTGTCTAAAATAGCAACTCCTATTCCATAAGAGTTTTCAAAAGCTTCTCCATGATTAAGCGCATAACCGTTAGTTCTAATTTTGCCAAGTTGTCTTTTTAAATCATTTAAATTTGTAATTGTATTGTTTGTGTGAGGATAAAAATTATAGCTTCGATAAATTGTTGCAATTTCATTTTCAGGTCTGTACGCAAGCATGACTTTTCCCAAAGCACAGCAATGAGCGTCAAGTCTCATTCTAAAAGTTCTAATAGTTGCATCATCATTGTTGTCAGAAATTTTATCAGAATGAACTATTTGAGAGCCTTCAAGCATAGCCAAATAGGTAATTAAATTCGTTTTACTGGAGACCTCTTTTAGAATTTCTTTAGAAGTCTCAGAAATTGACTGAAGATAATCTGAAGTTTCTCCAAATTGAAAAGCTTTATGCCCCATAGTGTATGTATTCGATCCAGTATTTTTATGGATATAACCAAGTTGAGATAAAACAGACAATAGTCTAAATGTAGTTGTTCTAGATAAAACTGCTTTTCTGGAAATATTTGATGCCTTCAACGGGAAAATTGATTTTGATAAAATTTCAAGAATTTTAAAAGATTTTTCCAGAGATTTATTAATATATTTTAAATCTTGTTGCAAAACTGTCCTCCAATCAATGTTCCACAGAATGAAACATTATAGTATAGTTTAAGTTATTAGCAATTAATGGTTAAATCTTACCAGGCACCCAACCGGTTCCCGCTAAAGGAACTCTAGCCATTGCAGCAGCTTCAACTGTTAATGCACATAGGTCCTCAGGTTCAAGATTATGTAAATCGTTTTTACCACATGCCCTCGCTATAGTTTGGGCTTCAAGAGTCATAACCTTGAGATAATTAGATAATCTTTTTCCACCTTTTACTGGATCTAATCTTTTCATTAATTTTGGATCTTGTGTATTTATTCCTGATGGGTCTTTACCTTCATGCCAATCATCGAAAGCACCAGCTGTTGTTCCAAGTTTTTTGTAATCTCTCTCCCACTTTGGGTCATTATCACCAAGTGCGATTAATGCTGATGAACCAATGGAAACAGCATCAGCACCCAATGCCATAGCTTTTGCAACATCCGCACCATTTCTAATTCCACCTGAAATAATTAACTGAACCTTCCTGTGCATATCTAAGTCTAATAAAGCATCTACTGCTGGCCTGATACATGCCAATGTTGGCTGACCTACATTTTCGATAAATACCTCCTGTGTAGCTGCAGTACCTCCTTGCATGCCATCAAGCACCACCACATCAGCACCGGCTTTTACTGCAAGTGCAGTATCGTAGTAAGGCCTAGATCCTGCAATTTTTACAAATATGGGAACTTTCCAACCTGTTATTTCCCTGAGTTCTAAAATTTTAATTTCCAAATCATCTGGTCCAGTCCAATCTGGATGTCTACATGCTGATCTCTGATCAATTCCTTTTGGTAATGTTCTCATCTCGGCAACACGATCACTTATCTTTTGACCGAGTAACATACCTCCACCGCCAGGTTTAGCACCTTGACCTATCACAACTTCAATAGCATCTGCTTTTCTTAAATCCTCTGGATTCATTCCATACCTTGAGGGAAGTAATTGGTAAACCAAATGCTTTGATTGTCCTCTCTCCTCAGGGGTCATGCCTCCATCGCCTGTTGTCGTTGAAGTCCCGGCAATACTAGCTCCTCTTCCAAGCGCTTCTTTCGCTGGTCCTGAGAGAGCTCCAAAGCTCATTCCAGCAATTGTTATTGGAATATCTAATTCAAGCGGTTTTTTTGCAAATCTTGTTCCAAGAGTGACGTTAGTACTACACTTTTCTCTGTAGCCTTCTAAAGGGTATCTTGACATTGATGCGCCTAAAAAAAGAAGATCGTCAAAATGAGGTAATCTTTTTTTTGAACCACCGCCTCTAATGTCATAAATACCTGTTTCTGCAGCTCTTCGAATTTCAGAGTTTGTATAGTCATCAAATGTCCAAGATTTTCTGGGTGTAGTTTTAAATTTTTCTGCCATTAGTACTCCGATACATTATCTATATTAAAATTATAAAGTTTTCTTGCTGAACTATACATTTTGAAGTTTTTAATCTCACTTTCATTTATACTTGCTTTTTTTAAAAGAGATCTCAAAATATTTTGATCTTTTTTATTCATTTTTTTCTCTTCGCAGTCAGCACCGAGTGATTTCACCTTACCCTTAATAAAAATATTTGCTTCATAGATACTGTCTCCCAGAGCGTCTCCAGCATCTCCACATATAACTAAGTTTCCAGATTGAGCCATAAATGCAGACATATGGCCTACCGATCCTTTAACTATAATATCTATTCCTTTCATTGAAATCCCACAACGTGAACTAGTATCACCATCAATGATCAAAGTTCCACCATGTGCTGTAGCACCGGCTGATTGGGATGCATTGCCCTTAACATGAACAGTTCCAGACATCATATTTTCGGCAACACCTGTGCCCACATTTCCATTTACAATGATATTTGCATTCATGTTCATACCAGCACAATAGTATCCTGTGTGACCATCAATAGTGACTTCAATCTCGTCTTTTAATCCAGCACAAATAGCGTGATTTCCATCTGGATTTGAAATTTTAAAAATCTTTTTATTTGATTTTCTATCTATACTTTGAAGAGTTTCATTAACTTTCCTCAATGACTCTTTTTTTAAATTTAAATTCATTATTTGCCCCAGCTATATACTTTTCCGGGCTCTGGTTCAAAAATTTTTGCTGAATTTACATTTGGTAAATGTGCCATTGCTTGAAACTCTGAGGCAATAGCAACATAATCCTTTGTTTCTGCAACAACTGCGGGCTTACAAGCAATCTCATCTCTAACAATTGCCATGCCATTTTTGGTTCCAGAAATAAATGTGTAAAAACCATCGAGGTCCTTCAGTCCATCCAAAAGTGTTTCTTTGAGTGATTTTTTGTCAGATAATCCGTTTGAAATATAACCTGCAGCGACTTCCGTATCATTCATGGACTTTATTTCAATCCCTTTTTTCTGAAGCGATCTTCTTAAATTGTTATGATTTGACAAGGATCCGTTATGTACAAGACATTCATCCTCACCTGTGGAATATGGATGAGAGCCATCTGTCGTGATTGCACTTTCTGTTGCCATCCTTGTATGCCCAATAGCATGTGAGCCAGAAAACTTCTCTAGTGAAAAATTTTTAACAACATCCTTTGGATTTCCCACTTGTTTAAATATTTCTATGCAACTACCATAACCAACTAAACTTAATTCTTCATGGTTTTTTAAAATTTCTATAAATTTCTTAGGCTTCATTGCTGTTTCAATTATTAAATGATCTGAAATAGATTTTACTTTGATATCTTTTACATGCCTAGATAGTTTTTTTGAAATTTCTTTTACCTGATCAGTATTAGAGCAGACTGAATATTTATATTTCTTTTTTTTCTCAGATGAGTATATTGCGAAACCTGCACTATCAGGACCACGCGTAGCCATACTATTCATCATCCCAGTGAGAAATTTACCTAATTGTGAATTGTATTTTTTATTTTTTAAATATATTCCAACTATACCACACATTAAAATTAAATACCCTCATACCCATACTCTAATGACGAGTCAGTAATGCTATGGTAAAAAGAACCACCAAAACTTCTTAATGCATAAAGGTTAAAACAAAACGGTTGGTCGTCTAAATAGTCGATCAATATGTTAATGCCGTTATATGTAGTGTTCACGCAATTATTTGGTTTAAACATATTTTCATTAAAATTTATTGGAGAACCTTTTTTTAAAACATTTTTTGCATTTGCGCCTGATATTTGTAATACAGCTCTTGATTGTGAAATATCTGTAATAGCAAAATCCTGATCTCTAATCGATTTGTAAATTTCGTCTTTCAAGTCAATTTTTTTTGAGATAATTAACCAGGTATCAGGACCGGTCCACAAAACTCTTGTTTCTTGGTTGTGAGAAACTTTTAGGCTTTCTGTCGGTAAATTAAGTTGATTTATGGTAACTTTTTCAATCTCAATTGAACTTTTTTTAAATTTTGCAATTTGGAAAATACTTAGGTCTTTTATTTCCGAAATTTTTAATAGGTCTTCTTTATTCTCATGGTCGCCAAACAAGCCGAGCTTATGATCAAAATGAAGTGGTGATAGATTTTGAGCTTGTTCCATTACGATCTCACCCTTGTGCCTTCGGGGTCAACATAGTGTGAGGATACTACCTCAACAGGAATTGAAATATCTTTTAAAGGAGAGACAGCATATAGATTTTTACCAATTTTATTTTTACCATCTTTTATTATGGCTATGGAAAAGGGATTATTATATTCAACACTCCAACAAGAAGATGAAACATGTCCAAGTTTAGGTATTGGGGCAACAGCACTGTTATCTTCTATAATATGTGAACCCTCTGGGATCTTTGTTTTTTTGTCTAGTGGAACAAGTCCAACAATAGTTTGTCTATCCGACTCAGTGAATGCGTCTTTAGATAAAGATCTTTTACCTATGAAATCTTTTTTCTGACTCACCATACTATTCAGTCCAACATCAAAAGGAATAGTGCGTCCGTCTAATTCTGCTCCTGCGACATGGCCCATTTCTATTCTTAAGGTTGATAGAGCCTCTGTTCCGTATGGTTGAATATCAAATGACTGACCTTCTTCCATGATCTTCTTCCAAATATAAAGACCATAGTTTGACTCGACATTTACCTCATAAGCTAGTTCGCCAGAAAAAGAAATTCTATAAATTCTAGCTTTGATACCGTCTATTGAAGAGTCAACAAGACCCATGAATGGTAAACCCTCATTTGACATATCTACATCAGGAAATAATTTTGATAAAAGATCTCTAGATTTTGGACCTGCCACTGCTATACCAGACCACTGTTCAGTAGTTGATAAGACATTTACATCTAAATCTGGCCATACAACTTGTAAATAATACTCTAAGTGCGATAAAACATTTGCAGCTTGGGCAGTAGTGGTAGTCATATGAAAATGATTTTCAGATAATCGAGACGTTGTTCCATCATCAAAAACCATGCCATCTTCCCTTAGCATTACACCATATCTAGCTTTTCCAACGGGTAGTTTCAGCCATGCATTTGTATAAACTCTGTTTAAGAATTCTGGTGCATCCGGACCTTTAATATCAATCTTACCAAGTGTCGTAACATCACAAATTCCAACGTTTTTTCTTACATTTGCAGCTTCCCTATTAACAGCACTGTTCATGTCCTCAGAACCCCTTGGGTAGTATCTGGGTCTTTGCCATAAACCTGCCGCTACAAAAACAGCATTATTTTCCTCATGCCATGTATGAATGGGAGATTTTCTTGTAGGTAAATAGTGATTACCAACTTCTCTACCCACGATAGCTCCAATTGTTACAGGAGTGTATGGTGGTCTAAATGTAGTATGACCAACTTCTGGAACAATCTTTTTTTCAATTTTAGATACATATTGCAAACCATTTAAATTACTTGTCTTGCCTTGATCGCCAGCCATCCCAAGAGTTGTATATCTTTTGACGTGCTCAATTGATCTGAATCCTTCTCTAATTGCTAGCTCTACATCAGAAACTGCAACGTCATTTTGAAAGTCGATAAAGCGTTTTGGTTTTTTTCCAGATGGTAAAGGCATACACCAGAGCTTTTCATGTTTTTCATAGCTAGGTTCATTTGAGTTAGGACTATTTGTAGGATTATTTTGATCTGTGAATTTGTTTGATAAATCAAAGCCCACTTGAAAACCTTCAGCTAGAGATTGATTTAAGGTGAAAGAACCATTAGCTGCTCCAATTGCTGTTTCTTTTTGTCTTTTTTTATCCGGTACGAACGCATCAATATCATCATTAAACTTTAATTTATTTCCAGCTTGGGAAGATAAATGAACCGTTGGTGTCCAGCCTCCGGACATACAAATGCAATCACACTCTACTGTTTCTTCTGAAATAAAAGACTCTTTTGAAGAGTCAAGCTTGCCGATGATAGCAGAATTTATCTTCAAATGTCCTTTAGTGTCTGCGATCCCTGAATTAAATTTTATAGAAATACCCTTTTGCTGAACTTCCTTGACTAATTCACCGTTTGAGCTGTCTCGAGTGTCTACAATGATTGGTTCAATATCATTTTTAATAAACTCAAGGGCAGTTGAATATGCTGTATCATTATTGGTAAATATAATTGGTTTCTTGCCAACTAATGTTTCATAAACCTTCATATACTCTTTTGCTGCTGAGGCTAATACAATTCCTGGTCTATCATTATTTCCAAAAGATATTGGTCTTTCAATAGAACCAGTTGAAACTATTACTTCTCCAGCTCTAATATAATGTAGTCTTTGTCTTGGTGTGTATTTTGAGGGATTTTCAATATGATCGCTAACTCTCTCAATCATTACGGTCATATTGTGGTCATAGTATCCGAAGACTTGTGACCTTTTTTTTAATATTACATTTGGCATACTTTTTAGTTGGGAAATGGTATCACTAGCCCACTCTTTTCCTGACATGTTACCAATCGTAACTTCGTCAGTTAGAAGAGAGCCGCCAAAATTAGGCTTGTCTTCTGCTAATATAACCCTTGCCCCATTTTTAGCAGCAGCCAGAGCACTTGCGAGGCCTGATGGGCCAGAGCCAACAACTAGTACATCGCAGTGTTCATAATTATGTTCGTACCTATCTGGGTCAGGTAACAGTGGTGCTTTACCCATACCAGCAGCTTTTCTTATAAATGGTTCATAGATTTTCATCCAAAAACTTTTTGGCCACATAAATGTTTTGTAATAGAAACCTGCAGGAAAAAAACGATTTAAGACATTATTGATTTCTCCAATATCAAATTGAACTGAAGGCCAACAATTTTGACTTTTAGCTTTTAATCCCTCAACTAATTCAACTTCGGTTGCAATGATATTAGGTTCAGATTTATTACCATCATGCAATTGTACCATTGCATTTGGTTCTTCAACACCAACTCCCAAAAAACCGCGAGGTCGATGATACTTAAAACTTCTTCCAACTAAATGAACACCATTTGCAATTAAAGCAGATGCAAGAGTGTCTCCTTCATAGCCATGATAAATGGTACCATTAAAAGTAAAATTAATTTTTTTATCCTTATTAATAAGTCCAGTTGAGTTAGTTGCTCTAAAACTGTTAGACATTAAAGTCCTCGTTCATTTTACAAGTGTCAAAAATTTCATGTGTAGCGGTGTCTCTTGAGACTTTAAACCATTGTCTACATCCAGAAACATGATGCCATAGTTCTGAATGTTTTCCTCTTGGGTTATCTCTGTAGTAAACAAAATTATCCCAATCCTCGGTTGAAATTTCTTCTCCTAGTTGAGGTCTTTTTATAGTGGCGTCTCCGCCATAAGAAAATTCATTTTGTGAGCGCTTGCCACAGTATGGGCATTTTATTTCTAACATCTATTAACCGATCCAAGGTTTAGGGCCTACACCCTTTTCATCTATAATTTTTCCAGTATGGAATCTTTCAAGGTTAAAGTCTGAGTTGAGTTCATGTACTTGATCTTGTGCTATTGTATGCGCAAAAACAAAACCTGAGCTGGGAGTAGCTTTAAAGCCACCGTAACACCAACCGCAATTAAGATATACACCCTCAATATGAGTTTTATCGATTATTGGAGAACCATCCATGGACATATCCATAATACCTCCCCAAGTTCGAAGCATTTTGAGTCTACTAAAGTTTGGGAAGACAGCCAATCCACCTGTTAAAACATGCTGTATCATTGGCATATTTCCTCTTTGAGCATAGCTGTTGTAACCATCTAAATCACCACCCATAACCATTTCACCTTTGTCAGATTGACTACAATAAAAGTGACCTGCTCCGAATGTAACTACGTTATGAAGTAAAGGTTTAACTGGTTCTGAGACACAAGCTTGCAGAACATGTGCTTCAATTGGAAGTCTCATATTTAGCATGTCTGCTAAAAGTGTAGTGCTTCCAGCAACACACAATCCAACTTTTTTAGTTTTAATATTTCCTCTTGATGTTTGAACGCCTTCTATTTTTCCGTTGTTAACATCAAAACCTGTCACTTCACAATTTTGAATTATATCGACACCCATAGAGTCTGCCTGTCTCGCGTATCCCCAAGCAACTGCATCATGTCTTGCAGTTCCTCCACGTGGTTGCATTAAACCACCATGAATAGGAAAACGACATGTTTCTGAAAAATCTGCAAATGGGATCATCTTTTTTAAATCATCCCTTCCAAGAAGAATTGCATCAATACCATTTAATCTCATAGAGTTACCTCTTCTAGCGTAAGCGTTCATTTGTGCATCAGAGTGAGCTAGGTTTATAATTCCTCTCGGTGAATACATAACGTTGTAATTTAATTCTTGGCTAAGTGTTTCCCAAAGCTTCATGCCAAACTCATAAAAATGAGCGTTTGAATCAAACATATAGTTAGATCTCAAGATGGTAGTGTTTCTTCCAACATTACCTCCACCAATCCAACCTTTTTCAAGTATGGCAACGTTTGTGATGCCATGTTCTTTTGCAAGATAATAAGCTGTTGCAAGACCATGACCACCGCCGCCTACAATTATGACATCGTATTCTTTTTTAGGCTCAGGGTCTTTCCAAGCTACCTCCCAATTTTCATGGTTGGTGAAAGCATTTTTTACTAAACTAAAAACTGAGTACTTTTGCATGATTCAATTAAACCTCTTCGAAAATATATATTCCTAATATAATGCTACAATAAACCTGTTCCATAATATGAAACAACATTTTTATTATCCCTGTATTTATTACAGATTATGACAAAAAATGGATTGGAAATTAAAATTTAATTATTAATATTAATTCAAATCGGAGGAGAATAATGACAAAAGTTGCACTAATTGGTACAGGTCCCTGTGGACTATCTTTTTTAAGATCTCTGCATCAAGCGCAAAGCAAAGGCGAAAATATTCCTGAGGTTGTAGCCTTTGAAAAACAAGAAAGTTGGGGTGGTCTTTGGAATTATACTTGGAGAACCGGATCTGATCAATATGGAGATCCAATTCACAATAGTATGTATAGATACCTCTGGTCGAATGGACCAAAAGAGTGTCTTGAATTTGCAGATTATTCTTTTGATGAGCATTTCAAAAAACCAATTCCCTCCTTCCCTCCAAGAGCCGTCCTACAAGATTACATTTTAGGTCGTGCAGAAAATTCAGATGTAAAAAAATACGTAAAGTTTAATACCACTGTTACCTCTGTTGCTGATAATGGTAATGGATTTGACATTACATACCGAAATAAAAAAGACGATCAAACTAAGACTGAAAGTTTTGATAAATTAATTGTTGCGACTGGTCACTTCTCTGTTCCATACATTCCTGAATATGAGGGAATGAATAGCTTCCCAGGGAGAATAATGCACTCTCATGATTTCAGAGATGCTGAAGAGTTTAGGGATAAAAACGTTGTCGTTCTCGGAAGTAGTTACTCTGCTGAAGATGTAGCGTTACAGTGCCATAAATATGGAGCTAAAACTGTTACTATTGGTTATAGAAACAATCCAATGGGTTTCAATTGGCCTGAAGGCATGAAAGAAGTACATTACATGGATAAGATCGATGGAAACAAAGCAGTTTTTAAAGATGGCACAGTTCAAGAAATGGATGCCTTAATACTATGTACAGGTTACTTGCATCATTTTCCTTTTTTACCAGAAGATCTAAAATTAAAAACTCATAACAGGCTATATCCTCCAAACTTATACAAAGGAGTAGTATGGCAAAATAATCAAAATTTGTTTTATCTTGGTATGCAAGATCAGTTTCATACTTTTAATATGTTTGATGCCCAAGCTTGGTATGTTAGAGACATAATAATGAACAAAATAACTCTGCCTTCAGCTGATGAGTTAGCAAAGGATATTGATAACTGGGTTAAAAAGGAAGAGGCCCTAGAGGATGCCTATCAAATGATTGATTTTCAAACAGATTATTGTGTGGATTTATGTTCTGCTGTTGACTACCCAAAAATTGACTTTGAGTTAATTCGCAAACATTTTTATGATTGGGAACACCATAAGGAAGAAAATATCCTGACTTATAGAGATAAATCCTTTTCCTCGCCTGTCACTGGCACCACTGGTCCCTCACATCACACTACATGGTTGGATGCTATGGATGACTCTATGGCTACATATTTAGATACAAAATAAATATTATATGTCCAATAATACTCTTAATTTTATTGGATGGGTTTTATTTATTATTTCTGCCGTAGGCTTTATAATATCAAGTATTGGTAGTTTCTGGGCTATGTTTGGAAGTCTTTTTTTCTTTGTAGCTTGTTTTGTTTTTCTAATACCATTCTTCAGAAAAGAAAAAAATAAAGATTAAGGAATATTTTTGTCAATCCCCTTTGGGATTAATTTTTCTTTATCGTAAAATGGTAAATCAATTATTTCGCAGTCAGCTAAATTATCATTAACAGACTCGACTTTAATTTGAAATTCTTTCCACTCACCAGGATAGTCAAAACGTACATAACCTACATACTTTTCTAAGGTAGGAGACCAAGTTGATGCTGAAAGATATCCAATTTTTTGTTCATTTGATGATAAATAAACTTTTGCTCTTGGAATAATTTCTTTATCGGTAGTTATACCAAATAATCTCTTTCCAAATTTTGTTGATAAAAATTCTAAAGCTTTTTTTCCAATAAAATTTTCTTTCTCTAAATCAACTAGAGAGCCTAATCCAATTTCATAAGGATTCATTGAAGAGTCAAAATCTGTGTTGTTATCTAGGATGCCTGCTTCAATTCTTCTTATATCCATTGATTCTAGACCATCAAATGTCATACCCATCGGATATCCGATTTCACAAATAGTATCCCAAATTTTTTTATAATTAGTCTTGTTTCCTAGAGTATAAATTTCGAAGCCTAATTCAGAAGTCCATCCTGTTCTAGAGACATATACATTTTGATCAGCAATTTTTGAATAACCTGAATGATAGTATTTAAAATCATCGTTTATTTCTCCATTTGTTAGCTTTGAAATTATATCTTTAGAAATTGGACCTTGAATTTGTATCACTCGAGAATTAGGGTCAGTTATAGTAACTTCATAGTTTTTTTGATGAGCTTTTAACCAAGTTTCAAGGGGTCCATCAGGTTGGACGTACCAAAATTTATTTTGCTCTAATCTAAAAAGTACACCATCTATAAATATTCCGCCATTTTCGTAACAGGCAATTGCATATTTACCCCTGCCTACTTTCATATCTTTAATTTTGCGACAAAATATTTTATCAAGAAATTCCTCTGACTGTGGTCCCTCTATTTGAATAGGTTTTTCAGGTACATCATACATGACAGCTTTTCTTCTCAAATTCCAGTAACTATCTTTGATTTTATTTCCAACAGATATTGGAAAATAGCGATCAGCGTATACACCATAAGAATTATCTTCTTTATGATAAAACTCAAAAAAAGGTCCTTTATCAAACCTGTTATCACTAATCGGTAAAGTTGAAGATTTATCTAAAAAAATTGAACTCATATAAAAGATAAAAAAATTAGGATTTAACTCTTGATTTAGTTGGATCATAAAATGGGAAAGGTACAACCTTAGCCTTTATTCTTTTTTGTTGACCATCTAACTTACCTATTTCAACTTCAGTATTAAGCTCGCTGTATTTGACATTTATTTTACAAAGAGCAATATTTTTATTTAGAACAGGGGATTTCATACCACTTGTTATAATGCCAACTTGTTCCCTTCCATTATTTGAAGGATGAACACAGTCACCATGCCCGGTAGTTTCATTACCCTCAAGCTCGAGTCCAACTAGTTTTCTTTGAGGGTTTGCCTTTCTTTCAAGTAAAGCTTCTTTACCAATAAAGTTATCTTCTTTTGATTTGAGAGGAACTGTAAAACCAATTCCTGCCTCAAACGGATCAGTTTGATCATCAAATTCATAATTTGCAAAAACTAAACCAGCTTCAATTCTAACTAAATCCAAAGCGTCCAATCCCATAGGCACAATTCCAAACTCTTCTCCAGCTTTCATTACAGCATCCCAAACTTCAGCAGCTTTACTCGGATGACAGAATATTTCATAACCTAGTTCTCCTGTATATCCAGTTCTAGAAACCATTAAAGGAATTCCATCTAAAGTATTTAACCTAGCTATAGAAAACCTAAACCACTCTAAATCAGTCAATGATGTTTGATGAGGTGGGGTCCAGATTATCTTTTTTAATATTTCTCTACTCTTTGGCCCTTGGACAGAAACATTATGTAAATTATCAGTAGAAGATTTAATCCATACCTTTAAGTTATGTTCCTTTGCTTTTTCTCTTAACCATTCGCCACAATACTCATCACCACAAATCCACCTAAAATTATCATCCGTCATTTTGAATACTGTACCGTCATCAAGCATACCTCCATGCTCGTAGCACATCGCAGTGTAAACAACTTGGCCAACAGATAGTTTTCTGATGTTTCTGGTGCAAGTCATTTGCAAAAGTTCTTCAGCATCTGGGCCTCTTACTTCAAACTTTCTTAGTGCTGATAGATCCATAATGATAGCCCTCTCTCTGCAAGCTTCATATTCTTGGTGCGCCCCGTGATTGTTATAATTAGAAGCTAACCAGAAGCCTTTGTACTCAACAATATTTTCAGTAAGTTTTGAAACTCTTGGGTGAAAACCAGTTTCTTTAGTTAATTTAGGTTCAGAGTCTGCTTTCATTCTAAATGCCATTCCTTTACTAAAAGGTCTATTCGGTCTATAGACTCTAACAAAAATGTCAGTAGGATTCCATCCATTAGCTGCATCTACATCGTCTGGACAGGCAGAGGAGACACAAACTAAATTTTTCAGAGCTTTAAACATCACATAGTCTCCTGGTCTAGACCATGGTTCATCAAAAATTAAAGCATTATTTGCATCAATGGCTGTGTTGTAAAATAAATTTATAGCATTCCAACCTAGTCTTTTTCTCACAGTAAACTTATCTAATACATAATTGAAATTATCAGAGCAATTTGGATGACCAAAATAACCAATATCATCATAAAATTTTGAAGTACATGCAGTACCGAACGTATCATGTCTTCCGACAGTGTCTCTGAAGACTTCAACCATGGGCATTTGATTTTCATCGTAATATTTAGAATGGAGACCTGGCATTGGAAAAGCACTTCCCATTAGATATCTACTATTAGTTGTATCTATTGAGAGCTCTTGGCCTTTTTGAAGACTCTCTGAGTCGAAAGCCATAAAGTCAGAACATTGTCTTCCATAAACATCAATTATCTGAATAAAATCTCCTTCTTTGACCTCATAGGCCATTGCGGTATATCTTTTAACAAAAATCTCTTCAACAGGATCCATTAAAGGGTCTGGTAATAAAAATTCCCCCTCTTCACGTTTTTTATTTCTTTGAACAATTACTCGTAGTTCGGATGCAGGAATATTTTCATGTGTAATTTCACTTTCGCCTGGTGCAGAAATTATACAAACAATGGAGTCGTTTGTTTTAAACTCCTCAATTGAACCTGAAAGTGAATTTTGAGAAAATACTAAAATCGATTGATTAATAGACTCTAACTCATATCCAAGTTTTTTTAATTTAGTACGAGCTATTTGAGCTGACTCCTCCTCGCTCGAAAGGATTTTTTTTGTTAATTGACCATTGTGCTCGTTATTAAGACCTAAAGCTGATAGATTACACTCTCGCTCAGAATTAAAGCATACAATCTCGGCCTGTTGATGGCCTTCTAAATTAATTATTTTAAATTTATCATCTGGTTCTAATTTTAATGTGAGAGAACCTCCGCCAGTTACCAAATAATTTTCTAAGTCATCACCAAGAGCTGGTAATCCAGGTTCATAAGGTTGAGTGACTCTTGGGATGATCATTCTCTATGCTAATCCAAGAGCTTTTTTTCTTTCCTCTGCCCAATTTCTAACAATAACATCTACACATATAGCAATAAGAGAGACAAATATTCCAAGTGTTAAAGCAACACCTGCGCCATCTTTTGTTCTAGATAAAGCACCAAAAATTATTTGTCCTAGATCTTCAGTCCCTATAAGCGCTCCTAAAATTACCATCTGAAGAGAGAATACGACTGTTTGGTTGACTCCCAACATTACTGTTGGGAAAGCAATGGGTATTTCAATGTTTGTCCATCTCTGAAAAGCTGAAACTCCTGACATAGTTCCAGCCTCGTGAAGAGATAATGGAACACTTTTTAAACCCCAAACTGTGTATCTTGTTGCTGGAACAGTAGCATAAACTATAGCTGCAATTAGCACTGAAGTGTCAGTTATATTAAATAAAAATATAACTGGAATTAGGTAAACGAAAGAAGGGAATGTTTCAAAAAAATCGCAGAAAGATAAAAGTATTCTTCCGCCTCTTTCAGTTCTACCAAATATTGAACCTAAAATAATTCCATTAAGTGAAGCCATAATTACTGCAAATGATCCCATATACATTGTAATTAAAGCTCTGTCCCAATATTCAGATAATGCAATAAACAATAACATACCGCCAACGATCAAAGCTGTTCTTGCATTACCTACAATATACGCTGCACCCATCGCTAGAGTAAATGTTGCAATAACTGGCATACCTAAGTAGGCATGTTTCATTGGTCCTAATACTTGCGTTAGTAAAAACTTGTTAAAAGAATTTAATGAGTAAAAAAATGTCTCCCAAACCCAGTCAACTGCACCATCAATGTAATGAGCTATTGTTAAACCTTTTTCTATGGGAATAACATATAAGTAGTTTATTTTATCAAAGTAACCACCAGATATAAAAGCAATGATTGAAAAAATGACGACAGAAATAGCAAAAATAATTAATAATTTATATCTTTGGAAGAATGTTAAATTTTCAAAATAGTCTTTTTGTTTATCTGCCCAAGCTTTTGTAAATCTATCGAGGATAACCGCTATAATAACGATACACAAACCTGCCTCTGCTGCTTTTCCAATTTTTAAACTGTTTAATGCAATTTTTAAATTCAAACCTAAGCCTTTAGCTCCTACGAATGAAGCTATGACAACCATTGCTAGACATTGCATGATAACTGTATTTACGCCATTAAGAATATCTCTTCTAGCTGCTGGAATTAAAACTTTAAAAAGCAATTGCGGTTTTGTACACCCACTCATTAAGCCTGCCTCAACAACTTCAGGAGAAATTCTTTTCAGTCCAAGAATTGTATTTCTTATCATAGGTGGAGTTGCAATAATAATAGTAGCGATTGAACCAGCGTGATCTCCTAGTCCAAATAAAGCAATAATTGGAACTAAATATGCAAACTGAGGCATAGTCTGCATAACATTTAAAACTGGCTGTAAGGCAGTCTCGACTTTTTTATCAAGGTATCCCCAAATTCCAAAAGAAAGACCAAGAACGAAACAAATTGGTGTAGTAATCAACACAAATGACAATGTTTGAATTGACGGAACGTAATTTCCAAATACTGAAATGTATAAAGCACCTATACCTCCTAAAAGCCCGAGCCTGATACCATTTAGCTGGTATCCAAGAAGAAATGCACCCACAGTTGTTGCTGTCCAAGGCAATGCAGGCCAACTTAACCAATCATTTTCTTTTAGCCATGAGTCGCTTACAAATACATCTATTATTTTGTCTCCGCCTAATAAGAGTTCTCTTACGACAGTGATTAAAAAGAGCAAACCTTGTGAAACAGCTTTAGTGAATTCTCTAAAAGCAGCTTTTTCTTCGTACATTTCAAAGACTGGATCCCAAACCTTTAATGGGAACCACTCATATAAAGCATTAAAGATTACGTTATTAATTGCTAATGGAATTCCTTTAAGGACTGATGGGAGTCTCCATAAATAATTATTTTCACTTTGTGGGATAAGAAAGTAAAGAATAAGAAAAATAAATATAAGAATGCCAAATTGAGCTGGCTTAGAATTTCTTATAGTTTCTAAGTAGTTCTTATCCACCAAATAAAACTTTTATTACTTTTGAAGGGTTGATTGATCCAACTTCTGAACTATCTTTAGGATCTATGACTTTTATTATTTCTTTACTATTAAGAATTTTTTCAGCAACACTCTCTATAATGTCGTCTTTAGATACTTTTAAATTGTCTGAAGCATTTGTGTCCTTAGGGTCCATTATAGACTCTATTTTTAATACTTTTTCTCTAGGAACATCTTCTGTAAATTTTTTAACATAATCAGTTGCGGGGTTTAAAACAATATTACCCGGGGTATCTAATTGTTCAATAATTCCATCTTTCATAATTGCAATACGATCAGCTAATCTAAGAGCCTCATCAAAATCGTGTGTAACAAACATAATTGTTTTGTTAAGAACCCCTTGAAGTCTTAAAAATTCATCCTGCATTTCTTTTCGAATTAAAGGATCTAATGCAGAGAATGGTTCATCTAAAAACCAAATGTCTGGCTCAACTGCCAGTGATCTAGCTATTCCTACTCTTTGTTGCTGTCCACCAGATAACTCTCTTGGAAAGTAATTTTCTCTTCCTTTGAGCCCAACCAATTCGACCATTTCTAAAGCCTTGTACATACTATTTTCTGTACTGACTCCTTTTACCTGCAAGGGGAAGGCAATATTTTCAATGACTGTTTTATGAGGAAGTAGGGCAAAATTTTGAAAAACCATTCCCATTTTCTCTCTTCTAAGCTCAACTAATTGTTTGTTGTTCATTAAACAAATATCTTCACCGTCAACTAATATTTTACCTGCGGTTGCGTCAGTCAATCTTGAAATACATCTCAATAAGGTGGATTTTCCTGAGCCTGATAGGCCCATGACAACTAACATCTCTCCTTTTTCAACATCAAAAGAGGCATTATTTACACCCACTATACATCCTGCTTCTTGAAATTGTTTAGCATCCACAGACCCATTAGAGTCTGCTAATAGCTTGTTCGCATTGGCGCCAAAGATCTTGTAGACAGAATCGCAACTAATAGTTGGTGACATAAGATTAACCTATCAAAAAAAATTAAAACTAAAATCCTCCCATTTAAGGGAGGATTTTAAAAATATTATATTACTTCATGAAGAGATCGATTTGATCTCTATTATTAGCAATATATGCAGTAGCTGCCTCTGCGTGAGTCATACCACCGTTATCAACATAGTTAGCCATTTCACCAATGTTACCTGATGTAAATTCCATTTTTGTGTAGAATTTATATGCAGATGTATGAGTGATTGGGAACTTGATGTGTGCTGCTTTTTTTAACCAACCAATTGGTGAACCACAACCAGTTGTCTCAACAGAACCGCCGTCTTCAATTCTACAACCTTGGTAGAAAGGTGGGAATTCAATAAATACAAATCCCTCAGCATCAGTAAAGTTTGGTGTCCAGTTAAAGATCACTGTTCCTCTACCTTCTTTTTTTGCAGCTGCTAGTTCTGCCCATAGTGCATCAGCACTACCAGCAAACTTAACCATCCACTGGTCATCTAGGCCAAGACCTTTTAGTCTGTTAGGCATCACATCAGTGTGCCATTCATAAGGACCTTCTAACCATCTACCTTTACCTTCAGAGTCAGGTGTAGCAAAGTTAGCTTGACACTCAGGAGATTTTAAAGCTTCCCAATTTGGAAGACCTGGACATAAATTTTCATCAATAACCCATTGTGGAACACCCATATCTTCAAGAGTTGGAGCTAAGTGTGAACCAGCATCGATTAAACCACCTTTATCCATAGCTTCATAAAATGGTTTAGCCATTGTTGACTGCCATGTTTCATGAGCAACGTGAAGCTCACCTACTCTGACAGCTTCATATCTTGTTGCTGACTCAGCAGGGACTAATTCAACATCATAACCAAGCTCTTCAAAAGCTTGTGCCATAACGTTAGCCATAACGATTTGGCTTGACCAGTTTAAAACTGGAATTCTAATCGGGTCTGCCGCTTTTGCTACAGTTGTAAAACCAGCAAACAGGACTAGAGCGTAAAATAATGAAATAAATTTTTTCATTTACTCCTCCTATATCTATTATAATAGTAGAAGTAATATAGGGCATAAGACAACAAGGTTGAAGCCTTAAAATCCATAATATGAAACAACTAGTCTTTAAAAAAAACCAAAAAATCAACAAAAAAATGATTTTTGTGAGTAAAGAAAATCTGTCGCATAATTACAGGCAAATCAATAAGTTTTCAGGTAATTCAAAGATTATAAGCGTAATAAAAGGTGATGGCTATGGGCACGGCCTTTTGGAATGTTGTAAAATATTAAAAACGAACAAATGTAAAGATTTTTATGTTGCTAGGTTAGATGATGCTATCAAACTGAGAGAAAATTTTAAGAATATAAATATTTACCTGTTATCAGGTGTGATTTCAAACAATGATTTAAAAGAAATAAAAAAACATAAAATAATTCCAATTATTAATAATGTCGATCAATTATCTTTATTAAAAACTTCACAAAAACTTAAGTACGTTTTACATGTTGATACTGGAATGAATCGCCTTGGATTGCAGTCAAGCGAACTTGAAAAATATTCAAATTTAATCGATAAAAAAAATATTATCTTTTTAATGTCTCACCTATCTTCTGCAGATGATTTAAATAAAAATGAGTCAAGTAGACAATTAAATAAACTTATTGACCTAAATAAAAATTTTAATTTACCTTTAAGCATAGCTAATTCATCTGGAATTTTTTTAGGAAAGCAATATCATTTAAATTATGTAAGACCTGGAAAAAGTCTATACGGAATTAATCCTTTCTATAAAAAAAGATTTAACTTAAGACAGGTTATGAGTATTTACTCACCTATATTACAAGTTCAAAATGTCAGAAAAGGAAATTCAATTGGCTACAGCCAAACTTATAAACTTAAAAGAGACTTAAAAGTTGCAACAATAGATTTTGGTTACTCTGATGGATTTCTTAGAAGCGGAAGTAATAAAGCATCTGTTTATATAGATAAATTTCAATGTAGAATTTTAGGAAGAGTTTCAATGGACTTGATTACGATTAATGTGTCTAAAGTTCCCAATAACAAATTGTATTTAGGCAAACCTGTCGAAATAATTGGAAGTAATCAACGATATGAAAGAATTGCATACGAAACTGGGACTAATGAACACGAGATTTTAATTTCTTTAGGCAGGAACTTAAGAAAAGTATATATATAAGTCATGTACGAAGCTCCAATTAAAGATTTAAATTTTGTAATTAAAAATCTAATAGATTTAAGCAAACTAAATAAAGTTAGCGATTACTCTGAATTTTCTGATGATTTAGTTGAAGCTGTTCTTGAAGAGGCAGGAAAAATAGCTTCTGAAGTGTTAGACCCTTGTAACCTTTCAGGAGACCATGAGGGCTCAAAAAGACTCGATACTGGTGAAGTCGTAACTCCTAAAGGCTACAAAGAGGCTTATGAGAGTTTAAGAGATGGTGGGTGGTTTGGCTTAGAGGCCAAAGAAAAATTTGGCGGTCAACAGATACCAGTAACTTTATCTGCCGCTGTTAATGAGATTTGGCATAGTTCTAATATGTCATTAGCGCTTTGCCACCTATTAACACAAGGTTTGATATATGCTTTACAAAAATCAGCATCAGAAGATCAAAAAAGCTTTTATATACCAAAATTAGCATCAGGTCATTGGACAGGAACAATGAATTTAACTGAACCACAATCCGGAACAGACCTATCTACGATTAAAACTAAAGCGGTAAAAGAAAATGGTCATTATAAAATTTATGGACAAAAAATTTATATTACCTATGGGGAACATGATTTATCTGAGAATATTATTCATTTGGTTTTAGCCAGAACACCTGAAGCGCCAGAGGGTAATAAAGGTATTTCTGTTTTTCTTGTTCCTAAATTTATTCCAAATGATGACGGCAGTATTGGCAAAAAAAATGATGTAACCTGTTTGTCTATTGAAAAAAAACTTGGTGTTAAAGGTTCTCCCACTGCAGTTTTACAGTTTGGTGAAAAAGATGGAGCAATTGGTTATTTAGTTGGAGAAGAAAATCAGGGTTTAAATATTATGTTTGAAATGATGAACCATGCAAGGTTCTCAGTTGGAGTACAAGGACTTGCTGTTTCTGAAAGAGCTTACCAACAATCTAAAATGTATGCCTTTGATAGAGTTCAAGGAGTTCCAATTGATGGTCAGAAAGGCGATCCTATTATTCATCACCCAGATGTGCTTCGATTGTCCTCGACTATGAAATCAGAAATCGAAGCTATGAGAGCTCTTGCAATTTATGGAGCTTTTGCCTTGGATATGACTAAGTCAGATGAGAGTGAATATTGGGAAACAAAATCATCTTTAATGATACCTATTATTAAAGGGTGGTTGACTGAAAGGTCACTTGAGATTACATCAAATGCTATTCAAATTCATGGTGGAATGGGTTTTATTGAAGAAACAGGTATCGCACAACATTATAGAGATGCTAGAATTCTCCCTATATACGAGGGCACCACTGCAATCCAAGCAAATGATTTAGTTTTTAGAAAGACGCTTCGAGACAATGGTAAAAGCATATTAGAATTAATTGATGAAATTAAAACCGATACAGAAGCATCTGCGAGTTCAGATCGATTACAAGAGTTATGTAAAAAAATGGATAGCTCAATTGACTCTGCAAAAAAAGTTGTTGAGCACATTGTTTCTACTTCTAACAATAAAAAAAGACCTGCTGTATCAAGTGTTAATTATTTAATGATGTTAGGTTATATTTTTGGGGGTTGGATGATGATTAAAACTGCCAAAAAATCACTCGAATTAAGAGATAAAGGCGAAATTGATAATGAATTTCTGGATGCAAAAATAGCTACATCAAGTATTTATGTATCAAGTATTTTGCCAAAAATTGATAGTTTAGCCTCCATAATTTTACATGGAGATGAAGATGTTTTAGCTATGAAACATCAATGGTTGTAATTTGGAAAAATTCAAAAATAAATTAAGTAATTTTTTTAGTTGGCTTTCAAAGGCAGAATTAGTTGAGCTAGACTCAGTGGATACTAACGAAGATCCAATCAGACCAGACATTGACAATGAATTTCGCACCTCGTATGGCCGCAAGATTTATGGTTTAAAATCTAATGAAGATGTTGAAGGGTTTATTTGTCTAGCATTCTGTAACGATGTACCACAAACAATGAAAGAATTAGACTTAATGAGCAAAAATGCTTTTCATGAAAAAAACGCAAACATTGCTGTAGCCTATACTGTTTGGTCAAGAAAAAGAGGAGCAGGTAAACAAACTATTTTTACAACAAAAAAGCTTGTTAAAGATGAGATGAAAAATATAGATCGCTTTATCACACTTTCTCCTTTGACACCTATTGCAACACATTTTCATATAAAGCATGGTGCTAAATTAGTAAATATCAATGCAACTTCGCAAAACTTTGAATACGACTTTAATTAGGTCCCAGAGTAAATAGGTCCACCCCCACCCTCAGGAGTTACCCACTCAATATTTTGAGAAGGTTCTTTAATATCACATGTCTTACAATGAATACAATTTTGAGAATTAATTTTTAAAATTTTTTTTTGGAGGTCATTATCAAATTCAACTTCATACACACCTGCAGGACAATACCTTTGGGCAGGTTCGTCGTATTCTTCAATAGTAAAATTAGTTGACAGATCTTTATCATTAAGTAACAAATGGTTAGGTTGATCATCTGCGTGGTTAGTTCCTGATAGATAAACTGAGCTGGGTTTATCAAAAGTAATAGCACCATCATATTTAGGATAGGTAATTTTTTTTGCTTTCTTAGCAGGGATCAAAGATTCATAATCGGCGTGCTTATGTTGAAGAGTAAAAGGAAGTTTACCTCCAAATATTTTTTGATCTAATCCAGTAAAAATCATTGCAGGTATCAGGCCCCATTGAAAACTAGGCTTTACATTTCTTGCTTTGTATAATTCTTCAAATACCCATGAGTTTTTAAATTTTGACTCATACTCTGACAGTTCTTTATTGCTATTTATGTGATCATTGATGACTTCTGCAGCTATTATTCCACTTTTCATTGCGGTGTGTGATCCTTTAATTTTTGGCATATTTAGAGTGCCTGCATCACATCCTATCAATAATGCCCCAGGCATATGCATTTGTGGAAGACTCTGTAATCCTCCCTCTATTAGAGCTCTTGCTCCATAAGAAATTCTTTTACCACCAACTAATAATTTTTTGATATCAGGGTGAGTTTTAAACTGTTGAAATTCATCATAAGGAGAAAGGTATGGATTCTTATAATCCAAACCGATTACGTAACCTAGGTATATTTGATTGTTTTCAGCATGATAACAAAAACTACCACCATATGTATCACTTTTAAGAGGCCATCCCACACTATGTGAAACTTTACCAAGTTGGTGATTTTCAGAGTTGATCTCCCAAATTTCTTTAAAGCCTATACCGTATTGTTGAGGAGATTTGTTGTTGGAGTCTAAATTAAATTTTTTAATAACTTCTTTTCCCAGGTGACCTCTACATCCCTCTGATAAAACTGTAACTTTACCTTTGATATTGATCCCAGGTTCATAATTATCTTTAGGTTTAAAATCTTTGTCTAAACCCATGTCACCTGTTTGAACACCAACTACCTTTTGATCATTATCATAAAGTAATTTACTAACTGCAAACCCTGGAAAAATCTCTACTCCTAAATTTTCGGCAAACTCACCTAACCATTTACAAAGATTAGACAAGCTAATTATGTAATTTCCATGATTTTTTAAAACATTTGGTAAAAAAAAGTTTGGCACCTTCATACTTTTAGTTTTTGTATAAAATAAAAAATCTTCTGATGTTACTGATGTTTTGATTGGACTATTAAGTTCTTTCCAATTTGGAATGAGTTCATCTAAAGCCTTAGTTTCAAAAACATTGCCACTTAAAATATGAGCTCCGACTTCAGATGCTTTTTCTAGTACACAAATAGACAAATTCGTATCGAGTTGTTTTAGTTTAATTGCTGTTGATAAACCAGCTGGACCAGCTCCGACTATTACTACATCGTAATTTAATTCTTCTCTCTGCACTTCACTCATAATATTGATTATATATTAAATATTACGATTCTATCTGATTAAGTAGATCTAACTCTTTAATAATTTCAGGTATTGCTTGAAATAAATCCGAAGAAAGTCCGTAGTCAGCTATATTAAATATTGGTGCCTCTAAATCCTTATTAATAGCGACTATGACTTTACTTTCTTTCATACCCGCTAAATGCTGTATTGCACCGGATATACCTACGGCAATATAAAGCTCAGGAGCAACCATTTTACCAGTTTGTCCGACTTGGTATTCATTGCCAATATATCCTGAGTCAACAGCAGCTCTCGACGCTCCAACAGCTGCATTAAGTTTATCAGCTAAATCATATAAAAGTTTGAAATTATCAGAGTTTTCTAGTCCTCTACCTCCAGATACAACTACTCGAGCATTACCCAATTCAGGTCTGTCACTCTTTGATACTTCTCTACTTACAAATGTTGTTTTAACCTCTGAGTCAAGGAAAGTAATATTTTCTAAAGTAGCATCACCCCCTACTTCTTCACATTTTTCGAAAGAAGTGGGCCTGACAGTCATTAAATTAATTTTTTGATCAGTTTGAACATAAGAAATAGCGTTTCCCGCGTAAATAGGTCTGATAAAAGTATCTTGGGACTCTATACCTATGATATCACTTATTTGGGTGACATCTAACTGAGCAGATACTCTAGGTAGCAGATTTTTTCCAAATGTACTAGAGGGTGCTAAAATGTGTGAATAGTTTTCAGCTAAATTAGAAATTATAGGAGATGATAATTCTGGTATTTGATTTTCTAATTTCTCATGATCACAAATAATTACTTTTTTAACTAACTGTATTGATTTTGAACTTTTAGCAAGATCTTCAATTTTATTACCTAAAATTAAAAGATGAATATCTTCGCTTAATTTTTCAGCAGCACTAATAGTATTAAGAGTTGATGATTTTAAGTTTTTGTTATCATGTTCCGCTACTACAAGTACAGACATTTAAATTACTTTTGCCTCGTATTTTAGTTTTTGAACCAATTCTTTAACATCATTAACCATAATCCCTGCTTTCCTTTTTGGAGGCTCAATTACTTTTAAGGTTTTAATTTTTGATGATGTATCAATTCCAAGAGTGTCAATATCAATTGTCTCAAGAGGTTTTTTTTTAGCCTTCATTATATTTGGAAGAGAGGCAAACCTTGGTGTGTTTAATCTTAAATCACATGTTAAAACAGCTGGAAGTGAAGTTTCTAGGTTTTCAATACCTTCATCTATCTCCCTTGATATAAAAACTTTATTATTTTCAATTTTTAAATTTGAAATAAAACATCCTTGTGGCCAATTTAATAATGCAGATAATATCTGACCTGTTTGATTTGAGTCATCATCGATAGCTTGTTTACCCATTAAAACGAGATCTGGTTTTTCTTTATCAATTATTATTTTTAGTGTTTTAGCAACTGCTAATGGCTCTAATGTGTTTTGACTTTTAACCAATATAGACCTATCAATTCCCATAGCCATGGATGTTCTTAAAACATCTTGGGATTTATCATCTCCAATAGATACAGATACTATCTCATTTGCAAGACCCTGTTCCTTAAGCTTTACTGCCTCTTCAATGGCATTTTCATCTGGTGGATTAACAGACATTTTAACATTTTGGGTTTCTACTCCACTATTGTCGCTTTTTACTCTAATCTGCACTTTGTAATCGACGACCCTTTTGACAGCAACTAAAACTTTCATTTGAATTTCAATAAAATAAACTAAGTTAAACAACTTACAAGATCCAAAAACTATGACAAATATTAAGAAGAGGAAGATCTATAAAAATATTTATGAATTATTTATTAAATATACTAATAAACTTGATTTTAAAGAGATAAGAGAAAATTACATTTATAATGGAAATAGTGTCTCAGCTATTTGTTTTAATAAACAGGATCAAGTTTTTTATTTCATAAGACAGATGAGACCAAATTATTTTTTTAATAAATTTTCACCCTACCCTCTGGAAATAGTAGCAGGTGGGATTAACAAGAAAGAATCAAGTAGACAAGCTATTATCAGAGAAATTAAAGAGGAACTTGGAGTCAAACCTATTTCGGTAAAAAAGTTGGAGTCCCTTATTATTGCCCCAGATATTTTAGAAGAAATTACTGATATCTATCTTGCATACGTACCTAGAATTACAAACTTTAAAATTATAAATCCTAATGAGGGAGAATATATAAAGATAATCCCGATGAAAAAAAAACAAATCTTAGAAATTTTAAAAACAAATAAAACACAAAATATTGTTACAAAATACTCTTTTTTAAAAATAAAAGAGCTTAAGATTTAATCTTAATCATCTCTTTATCATAGATAGGATAAAGATGCACATTGCAGGGAACTTTTTTAGTAGCTATCTCTAATTCATAATTACCATTTTCTACAAAGTTTTGATCAATAACATCTTTACTTCTTATGTACCCATAACCAATAGATTTGCCTATGGTGTATCCATAACCTCCACTTGATAACCAACCTACTTGTTTACCATCTCTAAATATAGTTTCTCTTCCTAAAAGGATTTGATTTGGATCATCACACGTAAAACCTGCAAAAATCTTTTTCAAACCTTTTGATTTTTGATTTAATAGTGCTTTTTTTCCAATGAAATCTTTGTCAGAGTTAATTTTAGTTGCCCATCCTAATCCAGCCTCAAGAGGAGTATGGTCTGGCCCGATATCTGAACCCCAAGCTCTGTAGCCCTTTTCTAAACGACAACTCTCTATACATCGATATCCAGCATTAACTAGTCCAAATTGATTTCCATATTCAATTATCTTTGAATAAATTTCTGAGGAAAAATCTATTGGGAAATGGAGCTCCCAACCTAACTCACCCATATAGGTTATTCTAATAGCATAAACATCTTTTGAAGCAATTTTGATTTTTTTACATGTAGCAAATGGAAAATTATCATTTGATAAATCTGTATTTGTAAGTCCTTGAAGGATCTTTCTAGAATTTGGTCCCATTAATGAAAAAACTGAATTATCAAATGTTATATTTTTAACTTCTACTTCTAAATTATTTGGAATATTTGAAATTATCCAATCATAGTCATGAGTCATAAAACCTGTTCCAGTTATAATATAAAAGGTATTTTTATCTATAACTGTTATTGTTAAATCACATTCAATTCCACCATCGTCATTCAACATTTGGGTATAGATTGTCGAACCAATTGGTCTATCAATTTTGTTTGCACATAAATACTCTAAAGCTTGTAGTGAGTCTTTACCTGATACAATAAACTTAGCGAAAGATGTTTGATCAATTAGAACAGCACTCTCTCTTGCGGCCTTTACTTCATTTCCAACAAATTCAAACCAATTTTGTCTGTCAAAGGAATAAATATCCCTAGGCTCACTTCCTTTTGGCGCAAACCAATTAGGTCTCTCCCAACCCATTTTTTCACCAAAACATGCATTTGATTTTTTAAGTTTTTCATAAATTGGAGATTTTTTAAATTCTCTCACTGAAGAGTTTTCCTCAAAAGGCCATGCCATAGTGTAATGTTTAGCATAAGCCTCATAAGTTCTTTTTCTTACCCACTCCAAATCTTGATGGGGTTTTCCAAATCTTCTTATATCAACTGGCCATAAATCGTAAGGTGGTCTTCCATTGGCTACCCATTCTGCAAGTGCCATTCCCGCACCACCTCCAGCAGCTATCCCATATGCGTTGAAACCTGCGCCAACATAAAAGTTTTTTAATTCAGGACTCTCTCCTAAAATAAAGTTTCCATCTGGAGTAAAACTCTCAGGTCCATTTATTAATTCTTTGACCCCAGCAATTTCAAGACTAGGGACTCTTCCAAGAGCATTATTCATTATTTGTTCAAAATGATCGTAATTTGAGTCTAAAAGTGAAAAATGAAAATCTTCTGGGACTGATTTTTCAGCCCATGATAAAGGGTTTGGTTCATACCCCCCCATTGCAAGGCCTCCAACTTCCTCTTTAAAATAAATTAACCTGTCAGGATCTCTTAAAGTAGGAAGGTCTGATTTAACACCCTCTATTTTTTCAGTAACCAAATATTGATGTTGAAAAGATACTAAAGGGACATTAACTCCAACATCTTGTGCAAACTGTCTGGTCCACTGACCACAACAACAAACAATTTTTTCACACTTTACTTTACCTTTAGATGTTTCAATACCTTCAATTACGCCATTATTTATAATTACCTTTGATACTCTAGTTTCCTCAAATATTTTTGCTCCTTTGTTTCTAGCTCCTTTAGCCAATGCTTGTGAAATATCTGTCGGATTTGCTTGTCCATCTGTAGGAAGGAAGGCTGCTCCATAAACATCATCTATATTCATGATTGGCCATAAATCTTGAGCCTCTTTTGGAGTAAGTAGTTCCATCTCCAAACCAAATGAATGAGCTGTAGTAGTTTGTCTTAAAACCTCCTGCCATCTCTCTTTATTACAAGCTAGTCTCAATCCACCATTCATCTTCCATCCTGTTCCTAATCCTGTTTCTTTTTCGAGCTTGTCATAAAGATCAACAGAATATCCTAATAATTGAGTAATATTTGCATTTGTTCTTAATTGGCCAACTAGTCCAGCAGCATGCCATGTACTACCAGATGTTAATTTACCACTTTCAATAAGTACAACTTCATGTCCTAAATCAGCTAAGTGATATGCAGTAGAGCAACCTACTATACCACCCCCAATTACTACAATTTTTGAACTATCTATCATTATAGTTTATCAAATGACTTCTCAAATTTTTTGAGATTATCTGAAGTATACTCAGCATAATTAAATTCTATCTTAGAAGTGATCTCAGAGACCATACTCCACATTGTCTCTCTTAATAAACTAGCAGTTTTCATTGCGTTATATTTAATTATTAAATCTTTTGATGGTTTTTCTTTAAAATACATTTCTAAAACCTCATTTTCTAAATTTTCATCTAAATCATTATTAGAAGATAAACCTCCTATATCAAACAAAGGATCATTAAAACCACCATATTCCCAATCTACTACCCATATTTTAGAACCATCATCAAGAAAATTTGCAGCCAATAAATCATTATGACCAAATACAATTTCTCTTGGAGAGGAGAGTTTTTCTAACTTTTCTGCTTTTTTTAACAAACTTGGAATTAATGAAATGTGAGAGCTATTATTATTTAATAAGTAATTTGAGTAGTACTTTATGACATAAAAAACCCAGAAAATTTGAGGCTGACCTGATAACTTGTTAGGTATTTCATCATGAATTTTTCTTATGATCGGAACAATTTTATTTAAATTTTCTCTTACAGTTTTTGGTTCAAGAGTTTTACTTTCAATGAATTCTAAGACCAATACTCCAGGTTCATTATAAATTAATTTTGGAGACACCCCTATTTGATAGGCTGCTTCACTAACAATAATTTCGTTTGATCGATAAACTAGATGTTCTGGTATATCTGAACCTAATCTAACAACTGATTTAGAACCAGAGTCTGATACTAGGAAATTAAGATTTGTAATTCCTCCCTCTAAAGGTTCAATATTTTCAAGATTTTTCCATATTGGAAGACTCTTGATTTTATTTTCAAATTCCATTTGATTAAAACATACTGATCTTTGAATTATTTTCTACGGATAAAATCCAAAACATTTTGAAATTTTTTTATAGAATTTTTTTTAAAAGCTATAATAATCTAGATATTTATTTAGGAGGTAGTATGGATCTAATACAGAGACTCAATGAAGGACCTATTTTGTGTGCAGAAGGCTATCTTTTTGCAATGGAGAGAAGAGGATATTTACAGGCAGGAACTTACGTTCCTGAGGTTGTTCTTGATAATCCTGAAGTAGTAACTCAACTTCATAGAGAGTTTATTAGAGCTGGTAGTGATGTTGTTCAAGCATTTACTTATTACGGTCACAGAGAAAAGTTGCGTTTGATTGGAAAGGAAGAATTATTAGAACCTCTTCAAAAAAATGCATTAGAAATTGCAAAAAATGCTGCAGCTGAGTTTCCCCAGTTAGATTTAATGATAGCTGGTAATGTAGCTAATACTAATATTTATGACCCTGATGACAAACAATCTCACATTGATTGTCAAAAAATGTTTGAAGAACAAATAGCTTGGGCAAAAGAAGCTAATGTTGATTTTATTATTGCTGAAACAATTAATTGGACTGAAGAAGCTAAATTAGCATTAAAGGAAATTAAAAATGCAGGTTTAATAGCTGTCGTAAATCTCGCTATACCTAAAGGTGACAAAACAAGAGAAGGCCATAGTGCTGCAGAGGCTTGTAAAATTTTGGAAGACCATGGTGCTGATGTAGTTGGCCTTAATTGTTATCGTGGTCCTGAAATGACAATGAAACTGCTGCCAAGCATTAGAGAAAAAGTCTCATGCCATGTGGCTGCATTACCTGTTCCATATAGAACAACTGAAGAATTCCCAACACACATGTATATAGAGGATCCAAATTGTAATTGTTTAGATGGTAATGTTTCTCATATTGCTCTTGATGGATTAACATGTAACAGGTTTGAAATGGCTGAATTCACCAAACAATGTATGAACATCAATGTAAATTTTATTGGTATTTGTTGCGGTGCCGACCCTCATCATGTAAGAGAAATGGCAGTTGCTATGGGTAGAAAACCAATTTCTTATAAATATTACCCTGATATGAGCAAACATTTTTCTCATGGCACAGAAAGCAGTCTTAAGGACATTAACAAAACTAACGAATGGCTTAAATAATTAATAAGTCTTATAAAAAATAAATTTTAGATGAGTATATGGGGAAAACTTTTAGCTGGGACTTTTGGTTTTGCTCTTGGGGGGCCAATCGGAGCTATGTTAGGTGTAATAGCGGGTCACAGTGTTGATCGTATTCGAAACCAAAAATCTGACTCTAATATAGCCTCTAATTCACCACAAGAAATTATAACGATAGGTATAATTATTTTAGCAGCTAAACTGGCTAAAGCAGATGGTCAAGTTACAACTGATGAAATAAGCGCCTTTAAAGAAAAATTTAAAATACCTCCTGATTTTCAAAGCGATGTTAGTAAAATATTTAATGAAGCTAAAAAAAACTCTGATGACTATCATCAATATGCTCAACAAATAGGAATGCTATTTCGTGGACAGCCTCAAGTTTTGGAGCAGGTTTTAAACTTACTTTTTTATATCGCAGAGGCTGATGGTGAAATCAGTGACTCAGAGATAGTATTTATTCAAAATTGTTCTGATTATTTTGGACTAAATAAAGCTCAATATGAAAGTATAAAAACTATGTGGCTGGATAAACAAATTGATCCATACAAAATTTTAGGAGTTGAGAAAAGTTCTTCTGATGGTGATATTAGAAAGAGATGGATACAGCTAAGCAAAGAGTTACACCCTGACCAATTAAGAGCACAGGGTGTTCCTCAAGAATTAATCATTAAATCTGAAGACAGACTATCCGAGATAAATCAAGCCTACGATAAAATAAAAAGTATTCGCAAAATCAATTAAACTTTTTTTAACTGATCTGCTTTGGATTTGCCTTTGTCTTCAACAACTTCAAATTCGACTTTGTCGCCTTCATCGAGGCGGTCTAAACCTGCTTGTTGAACAGCTGTGATGTGGACAAAGATATCTTTATCTTCTCCATCAGGGGCAATAAACCCATATCCTTTTTTTGGGTTAAACCATTTCACTGTTCCTGTAGCCATTTATAGTCCTTTCTTAATCTTAAGTAGTAAATATTTAGCGTATCCAAACATAGTTAAAAATTTTATGAGATTTTTTAATTAGTATTCAAATAGTAAGCCTAAATATTGGTAAACTTTTTATAGCAATTTTTCTAAATTTAAAGTTAAAAATGGTAAACTGGACCGCTACCCTTACCAATTTTATACAAACTTCCTTTAATTATAGCTCTTTTTATAT
>CACMWO010000010.1 GCA_902617465.1 uncultured Alphaproteobacteria bacterium
GTGTGATAGACACAGAAGATCTTAGTTTAAATATTTCAAGAGAAATTTTACAAAATAATGCCGTAATTAATAAAATATCAAATGCTATTACAAAAAGAGCTCTCAAAGAAATTCTTGAATTAAAAAAAAAGAAGCCAGATGAATTTAAAGATTTTTGGAAGAATTTTGGGCCCGTTGTAAAAGAGGGACTCTATGAATTTAATGACTTTCATGATCAAATATTTGAGTTTTCAACTTTTAACTGCTCTGAGAAAGAGGAGATGATAACTTTAGATCAATACGTAACTGATTTTTCAAACGATAAAAAGAAAATCTATTATATTTCTGGCGAAAACAAGGAAAACCTCATTAATAGCCCTCAAATGGAACTATTTAAAAATAAAAAAATAAATGTTTTGTTAATTACGGATCCAGTCGACGAATTCTGGATGCCAATGAAAATGAAATTCAAAGATTATGAATTTACATCTATTACTAAAGGTGAAGTAGATATTGAGGATAAAAAAGAGTCAAAAAAAGACAAAGAAGAGCCAAAGGAAGACAAAGATTTTGTTGGTTTTTTAAAAGACAATCTGAAAGATAAAGTTAAAGATGTAAAAATTTCTAAAAGACTAACTACAAGTGCTTCATGTTTAGTAGCTGATGAGAACGATATGGATATGCATTTAAAAAAACTGATGGCCGCTAATAATCAAAATATTTCTGATGAAAAAAGAATTTTAGAGATAAATATCAATCATGAATTAGTTAATAAATTAAAATCTTTAGATAAAAATCAAAAAGACAAATTCTGTGAAATTCTTTATGATCACGCAAAGCTAATGGAAGGTGAAAGTCTTGACGACCCAAAAAAATATACGAATTTAGTCTCAGAACTCGTTTCATTATGAGTGATCAAAACAAAATAGCAGACCCCATCGAATATGTTTCAAAAAATACTGATATAGTAATGTGCGACGGTGGAAGTGGTGATTTAGGTCATCCTGCTGTTTATTTTAAATTTGGTAAAAAAAAAGAAATAGTGTGCAACTATTGTAATAAGAAATTTATAAAAAAAGACTAAACTTTTTTTTCTTTATTTACCTCTCTCACTAAAAAATCTCTGAGAGCTTCAATTTTTTTAGAACCCTTCAATTCAGGTGGATAAGTAAAATAAATGATTGTTTTTGGAGTATTTGCATTAGGTAAAATAGGAACAAGATTGTTATTAGATATTTTCATATATTCTGGTAAGGCACCAATGCCCGCTCCTCCTCCAATAGCTCTCATAACTCCATACATATTAGATATATAAATGGTCTTGGGTTTTTTTGATTTAGGAATTAAATCCAAAATACAGTTTACATCGGGTATAGATGGCTCAACATCATGACCAAAAGCAATTATTGTATGTTTTGATAAATCACTTACACTTTTTGGTATACCAAATTTTTCAATGTATTCTGGTGAGGAGTAAATTTTAAATTGAAACTCATACAAAGGAAAACGAATTAAATCCATTTGTGTAGGCTCTTTTAATCGTAAAGCCACATCAGCTTCACCTAAGGAAAGATCTGTATATTTATTTTCAATTCTTATGGAAATGTCAATATCAGGATATGAGTTTGAAAACTTTGCTATTCTTGGGGCAAGCCATGTGGTACCAAAGGCAACAGTGGCAGCTATGTGTAGTGAACCTGTAGGTTTTTCTTTTGAGGAAGTCAACTGGGACTCAGTTAGAGCTATCTTTCCAAATATATCATGTGCTGTTTTGAATAAAATTTTACCTTGTTCAGTCAATGTTAATCCTCTGGCATGTCTTTTAAATAGTGATACTTTCAAATCTCTCTCTAGTGAACTAATCTGTCTACTTATAGATGAATGGCTTATATTCATTTTATTAGCTGCTTCTGAGATATTAAGATCTAGTGCGACATTATGAAAAATCTTAAGTTTATCCCAGTCCATGTTCAAATTTGATAATTTAGTTATTTATACTATCTATTTTTTAATTAGAAACTCATTAATTTTTTTTGTGATTTATAAAATGTCTGTAATATGAATTCATGATTGGGCTTGAAATTCTGAAAAACAGAATAAAAGACGCACCTCAAAGTTCAGGGGTTTACCTTTTTAAAAATAAAAAAGATAACCCGATCTATATAGGAAAAGCTGTTAATATCAAAAGAAGACTATCTAATTACGGTAATCTACCAAAGCTTCCAAGAAGACTTCAAAAAATGGTTTCACAAACAGTAAATATTGATTTTGAGCTAACAGAGTCTGAGAGAAATGCATTATTATTAGAGGCTTTACTTATTAAGAAATTTTCACCGAGATATAATATTCGTTTAAAAGATGATAAGAGCTTTCCATTAATTAAAATTACTAAAGGTGACTTTCCAAGACTGGCAAGATTTAGAAATGATTTTTCTAATGAAGACAAAGTATTTGGTCCATTTACCTCTGCTTTGAAAACAGACAAAGTCATAAAAATCTTACAGAAATCATTTAAGCTTAGGAGTTGTAGTGATTTAGAGTTTAAAAATAGAAAACGGGCATGCCTACTTTATGACTTAAAACAATGTTCCGCTCCATGTGTAAATAAAGTTAGTCAAAATCAATACAAAAATCAAGTTGATGATACAGTTAAATTTTTTCAAGGAGGCCAAAAAAAAATATTTGATAAATTAGAAAAACAAATGGTTCATTTTAGTGAAAGCCAAAATTATGAAAAAGCAGCAGAGCTAAGAGATAGTATACAATCTTTAAATTTTATTATCAGAGAGGAAGTGAAAATCAGTACTCAAGATACAAATTATGACTATATCCATATTGATGATAAAAAACATTTTTCAATATATATTGGTTTCATTAGGTATGGACGATATCTAGGCGGGAATTTAATTTATTATTCTGAAAAGTTTGAAGATGATATAGACCTTACTTCTTTAATTATACAATTTTATTTGAAAAACTTCAGACCTAATAAAATAATAATTTCAAAAAAAATTAATGGATATGATGAATTTAAGTCAATTATGAGGGATAATTACAAAATTGATGTATTTCTAAAAAGCAGCAAAATTAATGGTGTTCAGAAAATTTCGAAACTTACCGCAAAAAGAAATGACAAAGAAGTAAATCTTCAAAAACAAAAATTTATTAATAATCAAGAAATTTTAACTTTAATGAAAAATAGGTTTAATATTAATAATAAAATTGAACGTGTTGAAGCCTACGATAATAGTTTTTTTGGTAACAACTATGCTGTGGCATCCTATGTAGTATTTAATGAAGAGGGTTTTAGTATAAAAGACTCTAGAACATATAAATTTAAAGATTATGATTTAAAAAAGTTTGGTGATGCTGATTTAATGCGAAAAGTATTTAAATCCCGTTTCTCAAAAGATGATAAAATTTTACCAGATTTAATAATTATTGACGGGGGTCAACCTTATTTAAAAATTTGCCGTGAAATTATTGACGAAAGCGGTATTAGTGAAAGTATAAAGTTAATTGGAGTATCTAAAGGTTTTAAACGAGATTTTAGATTTGACAGATATCATACTTTAAGTGAAAAAAATCTATCTTTGAAGGATAGCCCTCAAATAGAAGGTTTTATACAAAAAATGAGAGATCAAGCTCATAAATTATCCAAAAAAAACAGTATAAAAAGAATGTCAGACTCCTTAAAAACAAGTTTTTTAGATGATATATCTGGAATTGGAAAAATAAAAAAAATGAGGGTCATCAATTTTTTTGGAAGTATCCAAAATCTTAAGAAAGCTAACAGAGATGAGTTAACTCAAATAAAAGGATTAAATTCGAAAAATATTAAGGCTATATTGGAAAAGATAAATGGCTAGAATTTATACTATTCCTAATATTATTACTTTTGTAAGGATTATTTTAATTCCAATAATTTTATATTTACTTTTTTCCGATAATTCTAAAGTGGTTCTTATTGCAGGCTTACTTTTTATAATTTCATCTATATCTGATTATTTTGATGGATATTTAGCCAGAACATTAAATCAATCATCTAAGCTTGGCACTTTACTTGATCCTATCGCTGATAAATTATTAATTGCAGCTGTCATCATAGTATTGATAGACACAAGAGTAATTGCGAACATTAATGTTATTCCGGCAATAGTTATTTTATTAAGAGAAATTGCGATTTCAGGTTTGAGAGAATTTTTAGCTAAATTAAATACTGATATGCCAGTTAGCAAATTAGCTAAATATAAAACTACATTTCAAATGGTTAGTTTATCTATTCTTATAATAGGATTAGGTTTTGAATTAAATGATTTTCTTTGGAATTTAGGGTTAGTCACATTATGGCTTGCAGCTATAATTACGTTATTATCAGGATATAACTATGTAGTAAAAGGTCTTAAACATATTTGAATATTACATTAAAATATTTTTCTTGGATAAGAGTAAAACTTAAAAAAAGTCATGACTTAATTGAATTAAATCAATCTATAAGTTTTAAAGAATTAAAAAATAATCTCATTTCAAAAGACCCTTTGTATAATGAAATTTTTGAAGATAAGAGCGTTAAATATTTTTTAAACTTGAAGGAAATAGATAATGAAAATCAAATACTAAATAATGGTGATATATTAGCATTTTTACCTCCCGTTACAGGTGGATAATGATTAAAATTATAAATGAAAGTTTTGACCTAGAAACAGAATTTAATAGTGCTTCATCCTATATAAATGGTGCATACAGTTTCTTCTTGGGAACAGTTAGATCTGATTTAAGCTCGTCAAATAAAAAAATTAAAGGAATTTATTTAGAATGTTATGAAGAATTAGCATTAGCTCAACTAAAAAAAATAAGAAGCAAGGCATTAAATAATTGGAAGCTAAATGAATGTTTAATAATTCACCGAGTAGGAAAATTAAATATAGGAGAAAAAATTGTCTTAGTAATTACTGCTTCATCTCATCGTGCAAACGCTATAGAAGCTTGTGAGTTTGTGATTGATAGCTTAAAGATAGATGTAGCTTTTTGGAAATTTCATTTACTAAATAATGATCAAAAAGAGATGGTATTACAAAAATATTTAGATAATGAAAAAATGTTAAAATGGAAAGATATTATTAGTTAATCATCTTTATAATTGGGATCTACCTCTTTCATATATAAGCTTGAAATCTTAGCTGTAATATCTCCAACTTTAAAGCTTTGATTATCTATTTTACCTACGGGAGTCACTTCTACAGCAGATCCTGTAAGGAAAATTTCTTCGGCATTTTTTATTTCATCTGGATAAATATCTCTTTCGATAACTTTGATACCCTCACTCTTAGCAATTCCAATAACAGCCTGACGTGTAATTCCATTTAAAAAACAATCAGGTACGGGGGTATGAATTTCACCATTTATTACAAAAAAAATATTTGAGCCAGTAGACTCGCTTACTCTACCTTTATAATCAAGCATTAAGGCATCTGTGAAACCATTTTTTTCAGCTTCATGTTTACTTAAAGTACAAATCATGTACAGACCTGCGGCTTTAGTATCAGTTGGTATGCAATCTGGAGGCGGTCTTTTCCAAACTGCTGTTTGAAGAGATATGCCTTTTAATCGGTCCTCTTTGGTGAAATAACTAGGCCATTCCCAAGTTGCAACAGCTACATTTATTTTATTTTTTTGTGCAGAGATAGCCATCATTTCACTTCCTCTCCAGATCACTGGGCGAACATAACCATATTTTATATTCATTTTTTTTATTGTAGCTTCTTGAGCTTTATTTATTACGTCCTTTGAATATGGAACTTCTATACCCATTCTTTGTGCAGAAAAAAATAGTCTATCAGTATGTTTTTCTAGTTTATAAATTTTTTCCCCATAAACTCTAAGACCTTCAAAGACGCAGCTACCATAATGGAGTCCATGATTTAAAACATGCATTGTCGCATTTTGCCATTCAACAAATTCACCATTATACCAAATAAATCCAATTCTTTTGTCAAAAGGGATAATCTCCATAATTCGAAATAATGTAATATTATTTATTTAAATTCACAATATAATTATAATTATTTCTTATGAATTTAAGTTTTGCCGATACCCTGTATTTTAAAAAAGAGAATATTTTAGAAATAATATTGGGTCTTCACAGGTCATACAAGTTTCTTCATAAGGAAGTACAAACATGCTGTGAACAAAATAATATAACTTTTAATGAATTAATAGTAATTTTAGAGATTAAAAAAGGTTTTAAAAAAAAAATTGATATTGCCAATAAAATTTTTTTAAAAAAACAAAATCTTAATTTAATACTTAATGATTTAGAAAAGAAAAAAATTATAACACTAGAAAAAAAATTTATATTGGTTACAAAAAATGGTGAGGATTTAATTGAGAAAACTACTAATAAAATCAATGAAAAAATAATTAAAGTTTTTAAAAAAACAGATCCCAAAAATATGTCAGGCTTTATTAATATTATAGAGTCATTATAATGATTGATAAACATATACTTTTAGTCGAAGATGACGAAAGTTTACAAAAACTTATAAAAAAATTATTAGTCAATAATGAATACAATGTTTCTAAAGCTAAAAATATTGACGAAGCAAAAAAATTAATAAAACTTTTTATTTTTGATCTTATAATCTTGGACGTAATGTTACCAGATAGTACTGGTTTAAGTTTTTATGAAAATTTTATTAAAAATAGAATTGATACTCCTGTAATATTTCTGTCTGCTCTTAGCAACGTAGATGATAGAGTAGTTGGCTTGGAGTTAGGAGCAGATGACTATATAGGTAAACCATTCGACTCAAGAGAGCTTTTGTTAAAAATTAAAAAGAATATTTCAAAAAAACAAATTTCAGATGTAGTTAAATTTAGTAATGAAACAGAATTCGATACAAAAAAAGAACAATTACAATTTAAAAAACAAAAAATTAATCTTTCTAGTAATGAAGTAAAAATACTAAAATTATTAATAAATAACTCTCATCAATATTTGACCAGAGATTTATTAAATACTGAATTAGGATTAGATTACTTATCTAGAAGTGGAGATATGCAGATTTCAAGATTACGACTAAAGCTTAAAAAAGAGTGTAATCTAAATGATGTTATAAGATCCGTGCATGGTAAAGGATATAAAATATTTTTTTAATGTTTAAATGGGCAAATTTTTCAGAGAGTCTTTTAGTTAGATCTGTTTACCTGATAACTATACCTATCGTCCTTGTTCAAATTATTGGTATTGTAATTTTTTTTGAATTACATTGGGATTTAGTTTTAAAAAGAAGTGCTCAATCTATTTCTAATGAAATTAAAATTTTAGAAATGCAAAAAGACTCATCTTCTCTAGATAATTATGCTAACACTTTACAAATTATTAAAACTGATAAACTTGACTTAAAAGAAACTGAAGAAGTTTCAAATTGGATATTTAAAAAAAGAATGATGAATTCACTTGGACAATTATCAGGTAATTTTAAGGTTGTTCAAAATGAAAAATTTTTTATTTTTTTTGATGAAATTAAGGCAGAATATTTTTATTTGATACCAAAAAAAAGAGTAGAAACAAATACAGTTGGTGGTTTTTTTTTATGGACTATAGCTATAAGTATTATTTTATCGTTAATTTCATATTTGTTTATAAAGAAACAAATCCAGCCTCTCAAAAGGCTTGGTATTCTTACTAGAAGTTTTGGGAGAGGCATTGAAACACCAAACTTAAAACCAACAGGTTCATCAGAAGTAAGAAATTTAATAAAAGACTTTAACAATATGCATAATAACATTAATAGCACTCTTGATAATCAAAGAAATATGTTGGCTGGTATTAGCCATGATTTAAAGACACCACTAACAAGGATTAATTTAATGATTGAGGAAATTAATAACGAAAAATTAAAAAACTCAATTTCTCAAAATATCTCAGAAATGAATATTATGCTTAATCATTACCTAGACTTTATTAAAAATGAAAAAAATGAAAATTTAGATGAAATAGAGACGTCAAATTTTATATCCAATTTAGCTCAAAACTATTCAAAACTTGAAGTTTTGAGGAATAATTCAAATCAAATACTTATCAGAAAAAATCAAATAACAAGAGCCCTTATAAATATATTAGATAATGCTGATAAGTTTGCTGAGAAAATATTTATTAGTTCAAATTTATTGGACAATATGTGGAAAATAGAGATTGAAGATAACGGCCCGGGCACAAACTTATCACAAGAACAATTAATAAGGCCGTTTGTTAAAGGCTCTGATCAATTAAATCAAGGCACAGGATTAGGACTGTCTATTGTTCAAAAGTTGATAAAATTAAATAATGGAGAATTAAATTTCCAAAAATCATCATATGGTGGTTTAAAAGTAACAGTTGTATTACAAATTTAGATTTAAAAAAGCTTACCTCCATTTGAAATTTTAATAGAGGGCATAACTAATACTGGATTATTTTCATCATCAGGAAAACCTAGGACTAATACTTCAGAAATCATTTTACCAATTTGTTTTGGGGGGAAGTTTATTACTGCAGCTACTTGTTTGCCAATTAATTCCTCTGGGAGATAGTATTTGGTAAGCTGTGCTGAAGTTTTTTTTTGACCAATCTTTTCACCAAAATCAATAAGTAAATATAAGCTTGGTTTGTTTGATTTTTTGTTAAGTTTTGCTTCGATCACTGTTCCAACTCTGATATCAACTTTTTCAAAGTCAGAATAATTAATCATCTTTTTCTAATAAATGACTTTGCCTTATTAAGATTATCAAATGCATTTCCTATTGAAGCCATAGTTTTATCCATACTATTATTATCCTCAACCCAGACATTAAAAGCATATAGGTAAATTATGTTAATAATTATTTTTTCAACGTGGGAATTTAAAAATAAATTAAAATAATTATTAATATTTTTTGATAAATTTAAAAAATATATTGGTTTTTTTTGTGACTCCAAATAAATTCTTAATGTTATATTTTTATAATTATTAAGAAAATCTAATCTATTAATTATACCTTCAAAGATTTTGTCTTGTAAGGAAAGGTCTTTAGCAGGTATTTTTAATTCTTTGGAAATAAAATTTTCAAAATCTTTTATAAAAATGTTGAGATCATGGTATTCTGAACTAATTGATTTAATTTTAGTTGGGAAACTTTTTAAATGAGCTATTGTATTGAGTTTTTTTAAATTTGTTTTATTAAGATTTTGTGTTTTTTTTCTCACTATCTATTTCCTTGGCTCTTTCGTAAGCTCTTTTAAATGCAGTATATATTATTTTCTCAATATTTTGTGATTTAATATAATTAACACCAGCTTGTGTAGTACCTTTCTTACTAGAAATAGAATTTACAAATACATCTAACATTTTAGATGACTTGTTAATGTCTATTACATTTTTAAATAACCCAATTACTTCTTTTTCATTGATATTGTAAGGCTTAGCTAGTTTTTTAGAAGCTTTTACAAAAACATTTACTAAATATGCAATAAATGCCGGTCCACTACCAAAGACTGATGTAGCAAAATTAATTCGATCTTCGTCTCTAACATTAATAATTGTTCCAAAGGTGGATAATATATTTTTAAGTTTACTATCAAATAAATTTTTATTTTTCGTGTAAATATGAGTTTGAGATTTATTATCAGAGGCCATTACATTAGGCATTATTCTTAAAATTTTTTTCGATTTTAAGGTTTTTTCAATCGTTGATAATTTAACACCTGCCATACAAGAAATTACTAATGTTTCTTTTGAAAGATATTTCTTAAATTGATTTCCAAAAGTTAGGAATATATTAGGTCGAATAAGAAGAAAGATATAATCATAGTCGTAATTGAAATTTGATATTTTTTTTTTTAAATTTATATTTTTTATTACATTTTTGGAATTTAATGCATGAATGTTTGCAAGTTTTAATAATTTTTTTGATATTAAGGATTTAGCTAGGTGTCCATAACCTATAAAAAGTACTTTTGGCTTAAGCGTGGCCGACAATTTTTTTATTAATTAAAATTTGTGTAGTTTCGATGACTTTATCTCCTTTTAGTAACACAGATACTAGGTGATTAAATTCAGATAATATATTTTCTAAATAACTTCTAATATCCTCTATAGTTACTTTTCCTGAAATTGGGAGACTATGTCTATAAATTATTTTATTATTATTATTATTTTGTTTAAGTGTTCCAATAACCAGATTATTGTTAATTTTATTCATATGATTGGTAAGAAAACTATACTCATAATTATCAATGCTAAATGATGATATAAGAACTTTTAAGTCATCGATCCATTGAAAATCCATAATTACTTTTTGTTCATGAATCTCTGTTAAAAGAGAAATATCGTTATTTTTGAAGTTTTTAGATGACTGTTTAACATTAAAAATATCTTCTAGAAGAGAAATGGGGCTAGAATCAATGTTTTTTTGGGACATGCACAATATGTATCACATTACTTGTCTTAGTAAATACTATATATGGTATTTAAAAGCTTAATATTGTTTATAATTAAACTTTTCTGTTAATTAAATACTTCTTTAATCTTTGAAAATCTGATTTGAAATCGTTGAAGATTTGAGCAACTTCAACTGAATTATAGAGTATTTTTGATAACTTTAGATAAAGTTTATCTTTGTGTGACACATAAGTTGTATTATTAGTTTTTACAGTGTTTGAATATCCTAGTTTTTTATCGCCAGTAGCTTTTGAGCTGTTTGGTTTAACCATAAGATGGTATAGCATATCTTATATTCTTGGATTTATTTACTTTTATTTTTTTACATTAAATAATTTAAAACAATTTAGTTTAGATAAAAAAAAACTCGAAGACTTATTTTTTTATTTATTTATTTCTGTAATTATTGGTGGAAGATTAGGTTATGCAATCTTTTATAATTTGAATTTTTATTTTCATAACCCTTTTGAAATATTTAAAGTTTGGCAAGGTGGTATGTCATTTCATGGAGCTTTAATTGGTATTATCTTAACAACTATTATTTTTTCAATGAAAAAAAACATTTCTATTTTTAAACTATCTGATCTGTTAAGTATAACTGCTCCAGTTGGAATTTTTTTAGGGAGAATTTCTAATTTTCTTAATAAAGAATTAATAGGAAAACCAACAGAATTTTTTTTAAGTGTTCGTTACCCCAATGAGGATTTTTATAGACATTTATCCCAGATATATGAAGCAGTATTTGAAGGATTAATACCAGCTATTTTGCTACTATTATTTTATTATAAATTTAAAGTAAAAAATGGGATTATAACATCTTTCTTTTTAATTAATTATGGATTATCTAGAATTATAATTGAAAATTTTAGAGTGCCTGACATTCAAGTTGGCTTAAAATTTAATTTATTATCTCAGGGTCAACTATTATCAATCCCAATTGTAATACTTGGTTTTTATTTTCTATATTTATGTCAATACAAACAAAGATAGATACTATCATCAAATCAGTTGGTTCAATCAACATTCAAGATTTTATAGAAATCTCTAATTTTGATAAAGACTCAGGCTTCTATAATAAACCAAATATTGAAAAAATTGGCAAAGATGGTCAGTTTATAACATCTCCTGAGATATCCTCTTTATTTAGCATAGCCCTTTCTAACCAGTTTTTAAAAGAATTTCCAAAGGCAAAAAATGTAAATTTATTGGAGTTAGGACCAGGTAATGGAACACTTACATTAGATATTTATCATTATCTTAAATCAAAGAATATCAATGTTAATAACGTTACTTTATTAGAAAGAAGTGATTATTTTAAAGGAAAAATTTTTGAAAGATCAGGTGTAAAAGTTAATTTTATAGAAAACATATATGATTATAAAATAGATAACGAAGATATTGTTTTTATTTACTCTAACGAATTTTTTGACGCCTTTGGTTCTAAGCAATTTATATTTAATAATGGTGATTTTAATGAAATAAAAATATCAAAAAAAAATAATAAATATTTTTTAATTCAAGATAGTGTGGCGATATCTGGAGAATTAATAGATCGCTATTCAAAATACAAATTTAAAAATAATGATATACTTGAGCATTCAAATTTAATTTTGAATATACTAAGTGATATTCAAAACTTAAATTGCAAAAATTATTTTTTTACTACAACTGATTATGGCTACACAAAATTGCCATTAAAAAGCACTCTTAGATTATTATCGAGCCATAAAAAATTGAACTTATTTGATAAATTTGAAAACGTAGATTATTCTTTCGGAGTTAATTTCGAGTTATTTAAGGATTTTTTTATTAGTAAAAATCCACAAATCATAAGCCAAAAAGATTTAATTTGTAATAATCTCCCAAACGAATACCTAAAATCAAGTAATAAGAATATAGGAGAAATTATTGAGTTAATTAGTGGAGAGAAATTTAATGATATGGGTCGAGTATTTTTGAATCTCTCTTTTAAAAAAGATGAAACAATCAGTAAAATTTAAGTTTTTTAATAATAGAAATGGAAAATCAAAGGGAATTTATTATTCTCTTAATTGCGGATTTAAGTCTAGAGATAATAAAATTAATGTAAAAGAAAATATTGAAATTGCTAAAAATCTCATATCTAAAGAAAAAAAAGTATTAATTATTCCTAACCAATTACATTCAAGCAAATGTCTTATAGTCAGAAAAAATAAATCTATTTACAATTGTGATGGTGTAGTAACACGAAATGATAAATTTATTCTTGGTATTACAACAGCTGATTGTTTGCCAATAATATTTATTGATTACCAAAATAAAATCATAGGAATTTGCCATGCAGGATGGAGGGGTTTAAAAAGAAATATTATCAAAAATACCGTAAATAAAATGCTTCAAATTGGATCCAAAAAATCAAATATAAGGGTCTTTATTGGGCCTTGTATAAGAAAGAACTCTTACGAGGTATCTCAAGAATTCATAAATGACATGAAATTTAACGTTAAAGGTTTATGGACTAAAAAAGATAATAAATATTATTTTGATCTTCCTAAACTTGCTAAACGTAGGTTGAACGATTTAGGTATTTCTGAAGTTGTAGACTCAAAAATAGATACTTTTAAAAATATAAAATATTTTAGTTATCGAAGAAGTATGCATCTCAAATATAGAGATTATGGGAGAAATTTAAGCTTAGTATCTATAATTTAACTTTGTATGGATATACATTTTACTATATAACCGAGCTAACTAATGAAAATTATTTCTGGAAATAGTAACATTGAGTTATCTAAAGAGATTTCAGAATATCTAAAAATTCAATTATCTGATGTAACTATGACAAGGTTTTCTGATAAAGAAATATTTGTTGAAATTGGTGAAAATGTTCGAGGAGAAGATGTTTTTTTAATTCAAACAACTTCTTTCCCTGCTAATGACAATTTAATGGAATTATTGGTAGCAATTGATGCTCTTAAACGTGGATCTGCAAAAAGAATCACCGCTGTTTTGCCATACTTTGGTTATGCAAGACAGGATAGAAAAACAGGACCAAGAACTCCTATATCAGCAAAATTAGTAGCCAATCTAATTACCACAGCTGGTGCAAATAGAGTTTTAACAATGGATCTACACGCAGGTCAAATTCAAGGTTTTTTTGATATCCCCTTAGACAACCTTTATGCAACTAACTTGTTCATGAATGACATTAAATCAAATAAAAGAGATGAAAATCTTGTATTTGTCTCTCCAGACGTCGGAGGTGTTTTAAGAGCTAGAGCATTTGCAAAAAAACTCGACGCTGATTTAGCTATTATTGATAAACGTAGAGACGCCCCAGGTGTGTCTAATGCTATGAATGTCATAGGCTCGGTTGATGGAAAAAAATGTATAATTGTTGACGATTTGGTTGACTCAGGAGGAACAATTTGCAATGCAGCTAAAGCTCTTAAGGAGAGTGGTGCGACAGAGGTTTATGGATACTGTTCTCACGGTGTTTACTCTGGAAAAGCTTTAGATAACATAAATAATTCAGTTTTAGAGGAAATGGTTTGTACCAATACAATTAAACCCACTTTTGAAGTACCCTCATCAATGAGGTATTTATCTGTAGCTCAACTTTTTGGTGAGGCTATAAAGCGTATCAATAACGAAACTTCTATATCTTCTCTGTTTGATTAATCTAGGATTTTGTTGTATAAACTCAGCCTATGAAAATCAGTGGAAATATCCCAGCTAAAGAGCGAAAAAAAGGAAATACTAACCCGTATTTTAAAGAGGGTTTGATACCTTCTATTATTTATGGTGGAAACACTAACCCTGTAATGGTTGCAGTTGACACTATTCAGCTTAAAAAAAGATTTGAAGAGGGTGGCTTCTACTCAAAAATATTTGAAGTCGAATTTGGTGATAAAAAAGAAGCAGTTATTGTCAAAAGTATTCAAAGACATAAAGTTAAACACAACCCCATACATGTAGACTTTCAAAGAGTGGATGAAAAAACAAGAATCGTAATATCAGTCCCTGTTGAATTTACCAACCAAGAGTTGTCTCCTGGGTTAAAACAAGGTGGTATCTTAAATGTTGTTCGAAGAGAAATCGAGTTGTCTTGCCTTGCTAATAATATACCAGAAAAATTTGTTATCTCTCTTGAGGGCAAAGATATTGGTGATGATATCAGATTAAGTTCTGTGACTTTAGGTGAGGGAATGAAACCCACTATTCAAGGTAGAGATTTTATGTTAGCTACAGTTCAGGCTCCAAAGGTTGAAAAAGAACCAGAACCAGAAGAAACCGAAGAGACAACTGAAGAAACAGCAGAAAAAACCGAAGATAAGAAAGAAGAAGAAAAAGCAGCCGAATAATATAGTCTATCTATATGCTTACTTTATATTGCTTAGGCAATCCAACAATTAAACATAAAAATAATAGGCATAACGCTGGACTATTACTTGGAGAATTTCTAGTAGATAAATTAGAACTCAAACTAAAAAAGTTTAAGAACTTTAAACTTTCTAATTCTTTTCTTCTTGATGGACAAAAATGTCAAATCGCTTTATCTGAAAGTTATATGAATGAATCCGGAGACGGTATACTGAGCCTCAAAACAAATAAACTCAATAAATCAGATGAGATATTTGTTTTATATGACGAATTAGATTTGGATTTAGGGGAAATAAAAATTAAATTTGCGGGAGGAAATGCTGGTCATAATGGGTTAAGGAGTATCAGTAGTAAAATTGGAGATAGATATTGGAAACTTAGGATTGGGATTGGACATCCTGGTGATAAAGATAAGGTGACTAGACATGTGCTGGGTAACTTTAATACAGAAGAAAAGAAACAGCTCATCTTATTATTTGAAGTTATATTCTTAAACCTATCGCAGATATTTGTATCAAAACATTTATCTAATCTAGGTATTTAAATGAAGTGCGGAATTATAGGTCTACCAAATGTTGGCAAATCAACATTATTTAATGCTTTATGCGAAAATGAGCAAGCTCTAGCAGCCAATTATCCTTTTGCAACAATTGACCCAAATAGCTCTTTAGTACGAGTACCGGATGATAGAATTCAAAAAATTGCTGCAATATGCAACCCACAAAAAATAATTCCTGCAGCTTTTGAAATAGTTGATATTGCAGGTCTAGTAAAAGGGGCCTCCAAAGGAGAGGGTCTTGGGAATGCTTTTTTATCTCATATTCGCTCAGTTAATGCTTTATTTCATATTGTAAGATGTTTTGAAGATGATGATATACAGCACGTTGAAAATAGAATTAATCCTCTCGAAGATATAAAAATAATTAATGCTGAATTAGCTTTATCTGATCTAGAGATCTTAGAAAAAAATTATCAGAAACTAAAAAAAACTCAAAAAACAGATGATGATAAGAAAAAGATATTGATAATTGAAAAAGCAATAGATCTTATTTCTAAAGAAAAAGGAATTTTGAGCAATTTAAATAAAGATGAGATTGAATATTTGCATATCTTTCAACTTATATCTATTAAACCCGTGGTATATGTTTGCAATGTTGATGAAAATTCATCTGTAAACGGAAATTCATATACTAAGTCTATTGAGGAATATTCTAAATTGAATAACTCAGAGACATTGATAGTTAGTGCTAAAATTGAGTCTGAAATCTCACAAATAAATGATCATGAAGAAAAAAAAATGTTTCTTGATAGTATAGGCCTTAAAGAAACCGGTCTTAAAAGAGTTATTAAAAAAGGTTATGAGCTTTTAAATTATATTAATTTTTTTACCGCTGGTGTGAAAGAACTGAGAGCATGGACGATTATTAGAGGTACGTTAGCACCCAATGCTGCTGGAGAAATTCATAGTGACATGGAAAAAGGTTTTATAAGAGCTGAAACGATTTCTTATGATGATTATATCCAGTATAAAGGAGAAAGTGGTGCGAAAGAAAAAGGAAAGTTAAGATTAGAAGGAAAAGATTATGTAGTTAAAGATGGCGATATCATCCACTTTTTATTTAATGTTTAATATCTCTCCAGATTTGTTGTTTAGAAATATAGGCTAAAACGAACAATACCAATAAAAATAGTATTACTTTTAAACCCATTCTCTTTCGATCTTCTAAACTAGGCTCAGCTGCCCAAGCTAAAAAGGTGGTTACATCTGTAGTCATTTGATCCATTGTGCTTTCAGTTCCATCATCGTAATCAACAAGGCCGTCTGATAATGGCGAAGTCATGGCTATTAGATTACCTGCCATATATTTATTGTAGTGTTGACCTTTTGGAACTTTCATATCTTCTGGTGGATCAACATAACCAAGCAATAATGCTTTTATATAATCAGCACCCTTAGGTCTGGCTTTAACTATTAAAGACAAATCAGGAGGATAAGCACCGTTATTCGCTGCTCTAGCAGCCTTTTCATTTAGATAAGGATTAACAAACTGATCTGAAGGGATTCCATCTCTTTCAAACATTTCTCCTTCGTCATTTGGCCCATCTAAAACTAAATGTTCGGCTGCAATGGCTTTAATGTGATCTTCACTAAAACCAAGATCCGCTAAATTTCTATAAGATAGATAATTCATGGAATGACATCCCGCGCAAACTTCTCTATAAACTTTTAAACCTCTTTGAGCTGAGGCACGATCGTACGTTCCGAAAAATCCTTTCCAAGACCAATCATATTTTGGAATATCAATTTTTGCTCCAGCACCATACAAATTGAAACTAAAAAGTAAAAAAATGGCCAGTAGAGCTTTTCTCATATTAGGCTTTTTTGCTTTGCAAATAATTTGTAATAGTTAGAGGTTGTCGTGGTGTTTCTAAAAATCCTACAAGTGGTGCCAAAACAAATATAAACAAAAACCAATACGCAGTTCCAATCCTTGAGATAAGCACATAAAGACCCTCAGCAGGTTTACCTCCAACATACATAAGAACCAGAAAGTTTACTGCAAACAAGAGAACACAGTATCTCCAAATAGGTCTAAATAAACATGATCTAACTTTAGATGTGTCGAGCCATGGTAATAAGCCTAATGCTAGAATGGAACTAAACATAGCTATCACACCACCTAGTTTATCTGGGATAGCTCTAAGTATTGCATAGAAAGGGAGAAAGTACCACTCAGGCACAATATGTGCAGGGGTTACCATAGGGTTAGCTTTAATGTAATTATCGGAGTGACCTAAAATATTTGGATAATAAAAGAGAATAAATGCCAAAATGATAAAGAAAAATATTGTAGCATTTAGATCTTTAATAGTTACATATGGATGAAAACTCACTGTTTCATCCCAGCTTTGAGGCTCTGTGCCAGTCGGATTATTTGAACCAGTCATGTGCAACGTAATTACGTGAAAGACAACTAGACCAACAATTGCGAAAGCTAATAGCCAATGAAGAACATAAAAACGATTAACAGCTGAGTCACCAACGGTGAAATCACCAAGAAGTAACGTAAGTATAGCATCTCCTACAACAGGAATAGCTGAAAAAAGATTAGTTATAACTGTTGCTCCCCAATAAGACATCTGACCCCATGGGAGTGTATATCCTAGAAATGCAGTTGCCATCATCAGCATGAACATAGTCAAACCGAAAATGTAGACTAACTCTCTAGGTGCCTTGTATGATCCAAAATATAACGCTCTAAATATGTGTATAAAAGTAGCTATAAAGAAAAAAGATACTAAGTTGGCATGCAAATATCTAATTAACCAACCAAAACTAACGTCTCTCATGATCCTTTCAACAGAGTCAAAGGCATCATCGGCTGAGGGCTTGTAATGAAACCCTAAAAAAATTCCAGTTAAAATTAGTCCAATAAGACAAAACATAGCTATACCACCAAATGACCAAAAGTAATTTAGTGATTTAGGGACGGGAAACTTCAAGTATTCAGCTTCCATCATTCTTATTAGAGGAAGTCTAGAATCAATCCAGCCTTTTATACCAGTGTATGGTGAATTTAGTGTTTTTTTATAACCTTGTAATTCATTTGAACTCATTAAATTATCCTATCTTTATTCTGTTATCAGTCAAAAAAACGTAAGGGGGAACAGGTAAGTTGGTCGGAGCTGGACCTTTTCTTATCCTGCCAGAAGTATCATAATGAGAACCATGACAAGGGCAAAACCATCCGCCATAGTCTCCTTTTGTATCCGAAGCTTTTTGTCCAAGAGGTACACAACCTAAATGAGTACATACACCTAATACAACTAACCAATTATCTTTTTGAACTCTAGCAGAGTCCTCCTCTGCATCTGGTAGATCTTCTAAAGAAATATTTCTAGCACTGTCAATTTCGCTTTTTGTTCGATGCTTTATAAAAACAGGTTTACCTCTCCATATTACTGTCAAACTCTGGCCCTCTTCCAAGGGAGATAAATCTATTTCAGTTGATGCCAAGGCTAGAGTATCTTTGCCTGGGTTCATGCTTGATATAAAAGGAATAAGTAAACTAGCAGCCCCAACCCCTCCTAGAGTCATTGCTGATAATTTAATAAAATCTCTTCTTGGTTTTTTACTATTTGACATTTGGGTTTAAATCTAAGTAGATTTTATTGGTAAGATGTAGCATAAGTAGTAGTCATCATGACGCATAAATTTGCAATCTGTCTTTATCAACCCGATATGCCTCAAAATCTAGGTGTAATTATCAGAACCGCTGCTTGTTTAGAGTTTCCCCTTCACATAATCAAGCCTTTGCCTTTCTCCATGACAGATAAAAGATTCAAAGGCGCTGTGATGGATTACATAGATCATTGTGAAATTATAAATCATGAAAATTGGGATAATTTTTATCTCTATTCAAAAAAAAATGGTAGTAGGATAATCTTAGCTACTACTAAGACTGATAATAACCTTTACGAGTTTAAGTTCGAAGATAATGATATTATTTTATTTGGAAAAGAAACAGCAGGTGTGCCAGAAACAGTTCATAATATAGTTAATAATAAAATAACAATACCTATAAACAGCAAAACAAGATCATTAAATCTGGCTGCCTCTGTTGCAATTGTAGTTTCATCTATTGAAGCTAATTTTTAAGATAAAAAATCTAAAAATTGCCTCAGCTCATTATTCTCTTTTAAAAAAGAAATAGTATTTTTTGGAAAAGGCATCTTGTAGATCTTATTAAGCTCTTGTGATATTTTTTTTTCTTTTACAAAATCTGTAATGTTTTTAGAGAGTAACATTATAGCTTCCAAATCAGCTGGAGAGGTTTTTGTATTTTCAAATAATGATAGAAACCTTATATATCTAACTGCCCTTAAATAATCTTTTTGAATTTGTTCAATTGGGTCAAAAATAAACTTCAAGTAATTATTTTTAAAATGCTCAACACCTGAATAAAAATCGAAAACGTCCCCAATTAAATTTATGTATATGCTATTAAATGTAAAATCTCTTCTTAAAGAGTCCTCTTTAATACTTAAGGCATTAGCAATTTTTGAATGTCTTCCAGATGGGGCTACATCTTTTCTGAATGAATTTATCTGGAACTCAAAATCACCTAATTCAAGTGATATACTCTTATAAGCTTGATAATATTTTGCATTATCATATTTATCTAAAATTTTATCGACCGTTCGATCATCTAATTCTGGAATAACTACGTCAATATCTTTGTTTTCGTGATTACCCGATAATAAAGACCTAGTGGCTCCTCCTATAAGATAAATATCCTTTTCTTTAAATGGAAGTATACTGTAAATTTCATCAAAACAAGAAATTTTAGAGATTTCTTCTACTTTTTTTTTTAAATTCATCTTCTAATTTAATTCCATGAGCTCTAACCATCTTTGCTCTTTATTTTCCAATTCTATTTGGAGGGAGCCTAATTTTTTAGTTGTGCTAATAAATAACTCATAGTCCTTTTTATAAAGATCTGGTGCCTCTATGATTTTTTCAAAATGAACAATTTCTTCTTTCAAAAGGTCTATTTGCTTGGGTAAATTATTAAGCTCATATTGTAATTTAAAGGTTAACTTTTTTTTATGTATATTTTTTAAATTTATATTTTTCTTTTTAGATTTATTTTCATTTTGAGAATAGTTATTAGTATCATTTTCAAGAAGATCTTTATTTTTTAAGAAGTCATGATAGCCACCATTAAATAACAAAACATCACCATTTCCTTTGAAAAATAATATTTTATTTACTAATTTGTCTAAAAAATCTCTATTGTGTGAAACAACTACGAGAGTCCCGTTGTAATTTGAAAGTATAGACTCTACTAAATCTAAAGTATCAATATCAAGGTCATTAGTAGGCTCATCTAAGATTAAGCCACTTTTAGGATTTGATAAGACTTTTGATAAAAGTAGTCGATTTTTCATTCCACCAGATAAACTCCCGACAGGATCATTTGCTTTAGATGGATCAAAATGGAAATCTTTTAAGTAACTGCATACATGTCTCTCTTTACCCTGCGTTTTTAAGTAATCGCCACCAGAGGGGACTAAGACCTTCTTTATTGGTAAATTGTCTTTTAAATCATTTCTTAATTGGTCAAAATAGGAAAACTCTAACTCTTTTCTTAATTTTAAAGTTCCCGATTTTAAATTCATTTCATTAAGCAAAATTTTTAAAAAAGTTGTTTTTCCAGATCCATTACCTCCCAAAAGACCAATTCTATCTTTTTTGCTTATTTTTAAATTAAAGTTTTTTAAAATAAAATTTTTATTATTTTCTTCATAGTAAAATTCTGCATTGTGAAACTCTGCAACATTTTTAAAATTCTTTGAATTCTCATAAATTTGATTAATTTCAATCTTTTTTGTAGCTTTTTTAAATTCGCTAATATCTTTGTCTAAATTTTCCTTTAAGTCTTTAGCTTGTTCTAACCTTCTGGTATTTCTTTTAACTCTTGCTTTAACTCCTTTATTAGCCCAATTCACCTCTAAATTGACAAATTGCTTCCTATTTTGTAGTTCTCTCTCTTCTTGTGATAAAAGAGTCTCAGACCAATTATCAAAATCACTATAACCTTTGTAGTTTATTTTTATTTTAGATCGATCTATCCATAATATTTTATTTGTAAAGTTTTTTAGAAATTGTCGATCATGACTTACACATAAAATTGCACAATCTAGTTTTTTTAAATAATTTTCTAGCCAAACAATTGTGTCTAAGTCTAAATGATTAGTTGGTTCATCTAATAGCAAAAGGTCAGATGGTTTGATTAAATTTTTGATTAGCCCTACTCTCCTTTTTTGCCCCCCAGATAAATGTTTAATTAAACTATTTTTATCAATACTTAAATTATTGCAAAATATATCTATCTCATAATTATTATCTTGATTTTTGATTACAGATAAAATTTCTTGCTCAACGGTGTTATTATCATCATTTAATACAAAATTTTGGTTGAAATAATTTACAGCAAAATTATCAATACTCCATTTTTCACCAGCATCAATATCATGTTGACCTGATATAACATTCATTAGGGTTGATTTCCCTGCCCCATTTTTACCAACAAGCGCAATAAAATCTTTTCGATGAATATTTATATCAAGTTCCTTTAAAATTTCTTTTTTATGATAACTAACTGATCCCTCTTTAAGTGAAAATAAAAGTTGTTTCATATTATTTCAATTTATAGCTTAGATATGGCTGGGGCGGTAGGATTCGAACCTACGCATGCCGATACCAAAAACCGGTGCCTTACCGCTTGGCTACGCCCCATCAGGATTTAAAGAACTTATCCGAAATAAGAGGATTTTTCAATTCTAACTGAAGGATAAAATTTATTAATCTCCCTAAAAATCGACCTTTCTTTTGCGATTTTCTTGAAAGATACAAAAATTGATGATCCACTACCACTCATGCCAAATTTTAAGAAATCTTTCCTATAATCCAAAAGGAACATAAATAATTCTTTAAACTCTTTATTTAGCAACATGGATGAACTAGTTAAGTTATTTTGAGATATTAGTTGTTTTTTTGCACCCATATTATGGTTTTTAAAATAATTATAAATTTTTTTAGTTAAATTTTTTTGTGAAGGAAAAATTAAGTAAACTTTCCTCCAATAATATTTTTTTGCCTTGAGGTATTTATACTGACTTAATCCATCAATTACTTTTGGATATTTATCTTTAAAAATAATTACATCTGAACCAATTAAAGGTGCATCTTTTTCAAAGTTTTTTGAAGTAATTTGATGATATTTATATAGAAATTTTAAAATTGTGGCTGCATTTGAGGATCCGCCTCCTAATCCATAACCAACTGGTATTTTTTTGTAAACTAAAAATTTTAATTTTGTTTTAGTTTTGTATTTTCTATCAAAAAATAGAATTGATTTTTTTATAATATCATTTTTCAATTTGATTATTTTTTTATTTTGATCGTAATAAGTAATTTGTAACTTTGTAGAATTAGATACCTTAATTAAATCATTTAATTTTAAAAGAACGACTTTAGAAGAAATCTTATGTTTTTTGATAATTTTGTCATAATATTTAATTTTTAAATCAAGATTTATTTTAGCATAGCTTGTTAATTTACTTATTTTCATTTCTGCCTAAAACTTCCTCGTATTTAAAATAATCTTTATGAAATAGTATAATTTTATTATCTAAAAATTTTGATTCTTTGTATCTGCCTAATTCATAATATATTTGAGATAAATGATCTATTATTTCTGGCTCTGAGGGTTCAAGTTGATAAGCATCATAAATCCATTTTTCTGCCAAATCTAAGTTATCTTTCTTAAAATAAAGCCATCCCAAACTATCAAGTATAGCCCCATCATTATAATTTGAGTCTTTTACTGCCTTTTGAAGCATACTTTCTGCAAGATCTAATTTTCTATCATTCTCAACCCATAAATATGCAAGATAATTTAATATGTAAGGATATGAACTTTTAGATATATCAATACTTTTTTGGATAATTTCTTCAGCTTTTTTAATTTCATTATTTCTCTCTAACAAAATACCATATTTAAAAAGATGAATTGCATCATCAGAATTCTCTAAAATACTCATGCAACACTCGTTTATAAAATCTAAAGCACCACTATTATCATTCAAAAAGTACATTTCCATCGCAACAAGAAATGATAACTCTAGATTTATCCAATCAGTTTGATGATCGCTATTATTTATAAAATACAATAAGTCACTAATATCAGTGTCTAATTCAAATGATGTTGAGATATAAAGGTAGTTTTTAAAAAAATTAAAATTTTTATCAGTTGGGTTAAAATTTTTAATTAATTTTAGTATTTCTTTACTTGGATTTAATTCTGCTAAAAATGAAATTTTTTTATAAAGATAATAATCACTATTATCCGGATTTATTTCGATTAAATAAGATAATAAAGCAAGTGCTTTTTTATATTCACGCGCATAAAAATAATAATTGCTAGTTTGAAATAGTTGAAGATATATTACGTCTTCATAATCCTTAACTACATAATTTTGATCTAATTCTATAGACAAATTATTAAAAGTAGTTGATGACTGAATAAAATCTGACAGTGGAAAATTAATGTTATGATAATTGAAAATACTATGCATAACATTTAATTCTTTAGAATTAAAGATAGAGAGTGTTTCTTTATTTGATGTTATTTCTTCATTAATTTTTTTTAAATTGTTGAGGTCATTTTGATGATGATAGTAAAAAATAGTATTGATATATCTTAAATTTGTAAAGCGACTATCAATTTCATTCAAATTTTCTAAATTATTTTGAACATTGTGTTTATTACAAAAAGTCATCCAAAAATTTATGCTTTTTAGTATAGCCTCTTCAAAAATATAAATTTGTTTTTTGTCAGGAATATTTAAGCATTTGTCATCACCAAGATTCTTTAGAAAAAGAACAATTTCATGAATAAACCCACTTTCAATTTCACTAATATTATCAAAAGTATAATTTCCTATGATAATATTACTTAGTAAGGTTGAAGTATGGTCATTTGAAAAATTATATTTGGGTAATTTTTCCCAAATTAAATAATCATTATTGTATTCAGAATAAATTGAACTTAGAAGTTGATTTTCAAAAGTATTTTTTAATTGAGACCCATATGCATATACAATAAATCCAAAAAAACATATAAAATAAAAACTAAAAGATAATTTTTTAATCATGAATAACCAAGACTACCAAAAAAATATTCTTTTGGAATTGATGAATCTGGAGGAATTTCAAGTAAAAAAATCTCAAAATGATTCCGATAACCAAATAAATATAGATATTATCAATAGTCCAAGCAAAGCAACCAGTATTGAGCAAATAGAGGATTTTTTAAAAAATGAATTATTAAAGTTAAATATTAATCAACCAATCAATCTTGTAGAAGGTGATAAAAATTCGAAGATCTTATTTTTTTATGGTAAATGTGACATTACTGATGAAAAGATAATAGATAAAGCAAATGGTGAGTTATTCGATAAAATGCTTTCCTCCATAAAATTAGATAGGAAACAAATAAGCTTAGTGTCTTATATACCAAGGGGACTTAGTGAGTTTGATAATAACCACAAAATGAATTCAATTTTACAACTTATCAATTATCGGTTGATTGAATTGATTAACCCAAAATATTTAATAATTATGTCAAATTATTGCATCAAAATGTTATTGGCTGCAGACCTGTCTTCTATGTCTCTACGTGGAAAATGGTTTGATTTCAACACACCCAATGACGTGGTACCCAAAAAATGCCGTGTGCTTTATGAGCCGTCTTTATTAATAAATAATCCAGAACTTAAGAAAGATGCTTGGGAAGATTTAAAAGAAATTAAAAAGCAGCTTGGTGGATAGAATGAAAATTATAGTTTTATTAATTATTACTTTTTTTTACTCACAAAGTATCTTTGCTCTTAGCTCTAAAGATATTGGCCTTTACAAAAGTATTTTTAATGATTACAGAAATGGAAATTTTGACAAAGGTGATAAAGATATAGCAAAACTAGATGATTTAATTCTTATGGGTCATGTACAAGCTTTAAAACTTCTTCATCCAACAGCACATCGCTCTAGTTTTTTAGAGCTCCGAGATTGGTTGAGTGAATATAGTGATCATTACGAAGCTAGAAGGATTTATAAATTGGGAGTAAGAAGGATGCCAAATGGGGCAAAAAAACCAAAAAAAAATTCATACCCACTTTTTGATGAGATCTTTCAAAAAGATAAATTACAAGAAACCGTCTCCACTAAATCAAATAAAATATTTTCAAATAAAAATTACTCAAAAAAAATTAGTATTTATAATACTGTAAGATCAAGAGTTGGAAGAGGATGGCCTACTGGAGCATTAGAGTATTTAAACCACCATATAAAATATTTTAATCAAAAAGAAAAATCTTTTCTACTTTCCAAAATTGCCAATGGCTACTACCTTGCAGATTTAGATGATAAGGCTATAAATGTTTTAAATGATGAAGCTTTCTTGAGTCAACCGTACGATGAGGGCTTATGGATCAAAGGTCTCTCATATTATAGAAAAGGAAAATACCAAAAAGCCTCGAGACAATTTTTAATACTCTCAAAAATTTCAGATAACAAATGGTTAAGGGATGCTGGTGCTTATTGGTCATTTTTATCCTCAACAAAAGACGCTAATGATGAAATTACTTTCAAAGCATCTTTAGAGGCTCTAAATAAATCTTGCAAACCAAGTTTTAATATATACTCAATTTTATCTTGTAGAATTTTAGATAAAACCATTCAAGACTTTGAATTTAATACCTCATTAATGAGCTCAGATCTTGAGTCATTTTTAAATACCAAATTAGGTGAGAGAATTCAGGCATTAATTGAAATCGATGAACTTCCAATTGCAGAGATAGAATTAAATAAACTTCAAAACATTACAAATGAGAGGTTTAAAAGACTCATACTAAATTTTTCTATTAAAAATGATCTCAGTTCCTTGCAAATTAAAACAGCAAAATACTTGTTTAAAGATGATGCCCCGATAGATTTTTTATATCCAACTCCAAAATGGATTCAAGGCTACAATTTCAACAGTATTGACCCAACTATTATTATTAGCATGATTAGACAAGAGTCGCAGTTTAGTGCTTTCGCAAAAAGTGGTAAAAGTGCATATGGATTGATGCAAATTCTTCCATCAACGGCTCGTATGGTAAATAAAAAATATAAATTTAAGTCTAATCCGAGAATATTATATGATCCTGAAATTAATGTTGAGACAGGTAGCCTTTACCTTCAAAATTTATTATCTATAAATTATATTAATGGAGATTTATTAAAGGCTTTAATCTCATATAATGCAGGGCCAGGAAATCTTTCAAAATGGATGAAGAAAACTACATTTAACGATGATAGTTTTCTTTTAATTGAGTCTATACCTTCAAGAGAAACACGAATGTTTGTTGAGAGAGTTCTAACTAATCTTGTTATTTATGAATTAATAAATCATAATTCATTCAATTATGCTGATGAACTTATAGCCACTAATACTATCTTGATTAATGATTGATGAAAAAATAACATTTAAACAAATAAATATTGCCGTAATCACTTTGTCGGATACAAGAAAAGAAAGTGATGATAAATCAGGTAATACATTAAAAGAACTAATACAAAAAAAAGGACATTCTGTTTCCCATTATCAGATTATTGAAGATGAACCTAAACTCTTTATTCCTATTATTCAGAAATTAACAGCATCTATCGAACACGATGTAATAATTACTTCAGGTGGGACTGGTCTGACGGGAAGAGATAATACTATTGATGCCTTAAAAAAAATATCTCAAGTTGAAATTCCGGGATTTGGTGAATTGTTTAGACAATTAAGCTATAAAAAAATTGGAACCTCAACTATACAATCTCGAGCAAGTGCATTTTTATTAAATCAAACTTACATTTTTTGTTTACCTGGATCTACTTCTGCTGTCAGAGATGCTTGGAATGATATTCTTTTTCATCAATTAGACATAAGACACAAGCCATGTAATTTTGTCGAACTAATACCTAGACTTGATGAGTGAATATGTTGTTGGAGTCGACGAGGTTGGCAGGGGATCTCTTGTTGGAAGTGCAATAATTTGTGCTTTTAGATCACAAAATTCCTTATTTGATAAACTTCCATTTAGTGTCTCTGACTCAAAAAAAATAAATAAAAAAAAAAGAGAGGAAATATATGAATATTTCAGATCAAATAAAGGTTTTGAATATAATTATCAAATTATTTTTGGAAAAAAAAAATTTATTGAAAGGTTTAATATTCACAATGTAGTTTTGCAAAGCATGAAACAATCGATAATTTTGTTGTCTAAAAAATCAGATACGATCATCATCGATGGAAAATTTATTCCAAGCGAAATGAAAGGTTATAAGGTGAAGTCTTTAATTAAAGCAGATGATAAAATTAATCAGGTGTCAGCGGCTTCAATTATAGCAAAAGTCTTCAGAGACAAATTACTTTTGAAGCTCCACTCATTAGATGGTAATTATCAATGGAATAAAAATGCTGGGTACGGTACAAAGTCTCACTTAAGCGCTATTTATACACATGGGGTCAGTAAATATCACAGGACCACTTATCAACCTATAAGTAAACTTATCAAAAAGTTATCTACTTAGTTATCAACAGTAGATTAAGTTTTTTTTACACAAGATTCTCTATAAATATTAAGATTCATATGTGTTGAAATCAAATAACCTGTATTTAGGTGATTGTCTTGATCTATTGGCTAAGATTGAAGATCAGACAATTGATTTAGTTTTCTTAGACCCTCCTTATAATTTACAATTGAACAAAGTCTTAACTAGACCAAATCATTCCATTGTCAATGGTGTCAATCAGGATTGGGACAAATTTGATAGTTACTCGAGTTATGATGATTTTACCTTTTCATATTTAACTGAGTGTAAAAGAGTTCTTAAACCTGATGGGGGGTTATGGATTATTGGTTCATATCACAATATTTTTAGAATTGGAAAAATTCTCCAAGATTTAAACTTTTGGATTTTAAATGATGTGATTTGGGCCAAATCTAACCCATTACCAAATTTTAGGGCAACAAGACTTACTAATGCACATGAAACTCTTATTTGGTGTTCAAAAAAACCTAAATCTAAGTATCAGTTTAATTATCATACTTTAAAGGTTGCAAATGAAGACAGACAAGAAAGAAGCATTTGGAACTTTCCAATTTGTTCAGGTAAAGAAAGGCTTAAAAACCATAAAAAACAAACAGCTCACCCAACTCAAAAACCGTTAGCTTTGATGAAAAAAATTATTATTCAGTCATCGATACAAGGAGATTTAGTACTAGAACCTTTTGCAGGCACAGCAAGTTTCTGTGCTGAAGCAAAATATTTGGGTAGAAATTACATAGGTTTTGAAAAAGATGAAGGTTATTTTAATTTAGCTATTAAAAGATTAAAAAAAATTAAATCTTTAAAAAATGATTTATTAGAGATTAATGAAAAAGATAAACCAACACAAAAAATACCCTTTGCAAGTTTAATTGACAATGGTCATTTAAAGCCAGGTGCTAATCTCTATAGCAATAAGAAAAGCTATAAAGCTATAATTTTACCAGATGGGAGTATTTCATATAAAAATGAGAGAGGATCAATTCATAAAATTGCAGCAAAAGTAAATAAGACATCGAGTTTCAATGGATGGGATTATTGGCATTATGAGGATAAAAAAAAGAATTTAATATGTATCGATGAAATTAGAAAGAAGATGAGGAATTAATTTAATATTCTTTTAAAGAGTGTTGGTAATGCAAGCTGGTTAGTTTTTGATTTTTCTATCCATACTGAATTGTTAATTTTTAATTTTTTAAGATTAAGTTTATAAACATTTATTTGGAAGAGATTATTTGTAATTGTAAATTTAAAACTTTTGATTTTTTCTTTATTTTTTAAATTTAAATTCGCTATAAATTCTTTATCTAAATTTGAAGGTAAATGGATAAAGTTTTTGTAAAATTGAAATTTTGGTTTTTTTATAAAACAAATATGTAAAGGAGAGTTTATTAAATAGAAATCTATTTCCTTATTATTTTTTTTTATATTTTTATTATTTTTAAATGATTGGAAAGCTGATTTACAAAAACTAGAAAATATACATTTGGAGCATTCGGGACTATTTTTTTTGCAAATAATAGAACTATAATCCATCATCGACTCAGCTAAACCCCTATAAGAAATCTTTTTTTTACAAGCTATACTAAGTATTTCTTCGATCTCATCATCTTTGAGTTTTAAACCAGATACTCTCTGTATTAATCTTTTAACATTGATATCAACTGGGAATGATTTTTTATTATGGCCGATAGCTAATATCGCGCTTGAAGTATATTTCCCAACACCAGGCAAAGAGATAAGACTATCTCTATTATCTGGCAATTTACCATTATAGCTATTGTTAATGATTGTTACTGCTTTGAATAAATTCTCTGCCCTCTTGTAATAACCTAATCCTGACCAAACTTTTAATAAATGTTCTAATCTTTTATTCTTAAAGGAATTAAAAGTTGGAAAAATAT
>CACMWO010000011.1 GCA_902617465.1 uncultured Alphaproteobacteria bacterium
CATAAGACAACTGGATAGTACACTGATCACATAAACCGGCAGCAACAATATTTTTTGCTAAGTATCGTGAAGCATAAGCGGCAGAGCGGTCGACTTTTGTAGGATCTTTTCCGGAGAAAGCCCCTCCACCGTGAGGTGCTGCACCACCATAGGTGTCGACAATAATTTTTCTTCCTGTTAATCCCGTATCACCATCTGGTCCTCCAATTACAAAATTACCTGTTGGATTTACGTAGTATTCTTTATCATCTAAATTTTTTAATAACTCTTCAGGGATAGATTCTTTTAATGCTGGATTTACTATTTCTTTAACATCAGCAGGAGATAATCCATCAGCATGTTGTGTTGATATCACAACAGATGTAACTGCACTTGGTTTACCATCAACGTATTTAAGAGTTACTTGGCTTTTTGAGTCAGGCTCTAATCCTTTTAAGCTACCGTCTTTTCTACCCTTAGCCATTATCTCTAAGATTTTATGAGAATAAAAAATTGGTGCCGGCATCAGTTCAGGTGTTTCCGTACAAGCGTATCCAAACATAATTCCTTGGTCACCTGCCCCCTCGTCTTTGTCAGATGATGAGTCTACACCCATTGCAATATCTGCAGATTGTCCGTGAAGTAAATATTGGATATCTGCGGTTTGCCAATGAAAACCATCTTGCTCATAGCCGATGTCTTTTATGCACTCCCTTACTTTTGAAATAATTTCATCTTTGTCTTCTTGGACTGGTCCTCTTACTTCACCAGATAAAACAACTTTGTTGGTTGTTGTTAATGTTTCGCAAGCGACTCTAGCAAAGGGGTCTTTGGAGATAAAATGATCGACAACTGCATCAGAAATCCTATCAGAAACTTTATCTGGGTGTCCCTCAGACACTGACTCAGATGTAAAAATATAATTTTTTCTCATTTTAGTACCTATATGTATCTTTCTTAAATGGACCTTGTTGCTCAACTCCTAAATAATCGCTTTGTTCCTTGGACATTTCAGTCAATTTAGCACCAACTTTTTGTAAATGAAACATTGCAACCATTTCATCTAGTTTTTTAGGAAGGACATAGACTTTATTTTCATAGTTTTTGTAATTCTCCCAGATTTCGATTTGAGCTAAAACCTGATTTGAGAATGACGCACTCATCACAAAACTAGGATGGCCAGTGGCATTACCTAGGTTCACTAACCTTCCCTTTGAAAGAATTATTAGCTTCTTACCATCCGGAAATGTTACTTGGTCAACTTGAGGTTTTATCTCTTCCCATTTATAGTTTTGCAAATCATCTATTTGAATTTCATTATCAAAGTGTCCGATATTACAGACAATTGCTCGGTCTTTCATTTCTCTCATATGGTCTTGGGTAATGATATCTTTGTTGCCTGTTGCAGTTACAAATATATCAGCATACTTACATGCATCATCCATAGTGACAACCTCATAGCCTTCCATTGCTGCTTGAAGTGCACAAATAGGATCAACTTCTGTTACTTGAACTCTAGCCCCGGCCCCTCTTAATGAAGCTGCGCTACCTTTTCCAACATCTCCAAACCCAGCAACAACTGCAACTTTACCAGCCATCATTACATCAGTTCCTCTTCGAATACCGTCTACTAAACTCTCCTTACAACCATATAAATTATCAAATTTACTTTTTGTTACCGAGTCATTCACATTTATAGCTGGAACTTGAAGAGTTCCTTTAGATGCCATTTGCTCTAAACGAAGAACGCCTGTGGTAGTTTCTTCAGATAGTCCTCTAACATTTTTTAATAGCTCAGGGTACTTCTCGTGCATTCGAAGTGTTAAGTCTCCGCCATCGTCTAGTATCATATTAGGCTCCCACCCATCTGCCTCAATTGTTTGATCAATACACCACCAAAATTCCTCTTCATTCATACCCTTCCAGGCAAAAACAGGTGTACCGCTTTGGGCAATCGCAGCAGCTGCATGATCTTGAGTAGAGTAAATGTTACAAGAACTCCATCTACATTTGGCGCCAAGTGCTACAAGTGTTTCAATTAAAACAGCAGTTTGGATGGTCATGTGAAGGCAACCCATAATATTGGCTCCAGCCAACGGTTTTGAATCTCCATATTGTTCACGAATAGCCATTAATCCTGGCATTTCAGTTTCTGCTATTTCAATTTCTTGTCTCCCGAATTCATGTTGGGAAATATCTTTTACTTTGTAATCCACTTAACCCTCCTTTTAGATAGACTATTTAAAATAAAATATGATTTATTCTTCATTATCAAGCTCTTTTTATCCTTGGTCCCAGCTGCTGAATAACTTCTTCAGCCTTTCTATTACCATTTTTAAGCGCTTCATCGACAGGTTTTCCAGATAAGTAAAAATCTAAAAATCCTGCAGCAAAATTATCTCCAGCACCTGTTGTGTCCAAAACATTTTCTATTTTTTGAGCAGATTGATGTTTTACATCGTCTTCAAAAAAATAATATGCACCCTCAGCACCAGAGGTCATAACAATTTTTTTTCCAAAATTTTTAAAAAAAGAACTCACATCTGCCATTGAATCAGATTGTGTAAACATCTTTGCTTCATCAAAATTACAAAAAACTAAATCTACATTATCAGTTATAAAATTTTTTAATTCATCTCTGTGTCGATCAACACAAAAAGGGTCTGACAATGAAAGAGATATTTCTATGTTTTTTGATTTTGCAATATCTGAAAATTTTTTGAGTGTTTTTTTTGTAAGTTCATGATCCCAAAGATATGACTCCATGTACATATGATCAATTGAATTGAGTATATCTTCATTAACTTCGTCTGGATTTAATTGTGATCCTATTCCGATGTGTGTAGCCATGGTTCTTTCACCATCGGGTGAAACTAATATATTACAGCACCCAGTTGGGAGATCTGTTTTATTGGAGACACCTTTAAACGCGATATTTTCTTTTTGTAGATCTTGAACAAAAGCATTTCCATACTCATCATCATTGACCTTGCCGTAAAAACTTGCCTCATGAGAGCCAAAGTTTAATTCATGGATAGTATTACAAACTGATCCACCCGAAGTAATTAATGGATTATCGAAATTTGACCTAATTTCCTTAATTTGAGATTCCTCTATCAATGTCATAGAGCCTTTAGTTAATTTCAAATTATTGATGACACTATCCTCTACCTGGCATATGACATCAACTAAAGCAGTACCCACCCCTAGAATTTTTTTCACCACATGAAACTAAGGGATTTTAAACAGAGATCTATTAAAAAATGTTGGATTTCTTATGAAAGTTGGACATAAATGTGAATTATTTTTTTTGATGTGCATAATGCGAATCAGGTTAGAATTGTGGCTATAAAAATGGACCTAAATAATATTTTTTAAGAGATATTCGTAGTTTCGGAAAATTTGATAAAAACCTGTTAATATTTTCAAATTACTTGTTAATTAAATCTTTAATTTCCAATTGAATTTATTGGGTTTTAAGAATTTAATACAAAATAAATTGACTAAGATTGTCTATAGATTGTATAGTCACTAGGCAATAAACACTACATCTAGTGATTATTCAAAAAAGTACACTTAAACTTGGTAGGAAGAATGGAAACAAATAACGCAGAATCACTTGAAAATTCAACAAAAAACACAGTTATAAACAAGCAAAACGAAGAAATAAACCTGCTAAGTCTCAGTGTTGTAAGGCGTGATGGATCGATAACACCTTTTAAATCTGACAAAATTGCAAATGCTATAAGAAAAGCATTTTTGGCACAAACTGATCTTCGTGATAGCAAACAAATTGACAAAAATGTCTCAGCGTTAACTGAAACAGTCACCGCAGCACTGACTAGACGTATCGCAAACGGTGATATGATTCATATCGAGGATATCCAAGACCAAGTGGAATTGGCCCTCATGAGAGGTGAGCATCATAAAGTAGCTCGCGCCTATGTACTCTATAGAGAACAAAGAGCTAACCAACGTTATAAGACTGCTCAACTGAATGAACAAATTGGTGCCAAAGTATCAACGATGGCTGTTACCAAAAGAGATGGTAACAAAGAGGATATCTCTTTAGAAAAAATTACAAATCGTATCTCTATTTTGTCAAACGGTTTAGAGATAGATCCCATTACAATAGCTCAAAAGGCAATTCAAGGTCTTTACGATGGTATCACAACAAATGAAATTGATACTTACCTAGCAGAAACAGCTGCTGCTCTGACAGTAGAGCATCCTGATTACTCATATCTAGCTGGGAGAATTAAAGCTAATGCTCTGCATAAAGAAACACCAGGTTTTATAATTGCAACAAAAAATCTTTATGAGGATGGTTTATTGCGCGATGAATACTATGAAAAAGTAAAAGCTAACGCTGAAGAGATTGAAAAAATTATTGACTATGATCGTGATTATTACTTTGATTATTTTGCATTGACTACTTTGTTCAGAGCTTATCTTTTACAGTCAAACAATAAGACAGCAGAAAGACCTCAGGATTTATGGATGAGAGTCGCTTTATGTGTGTCCGGAGACAAGTTTGATTTTTATCAGGTTAAGAAAACTTATGACAGCCTATCTCAGGGTTTCTACACACACGCAACTCCCACTCTATTTAATAGTGGTTTAAAGATGCAACAATTGTCGTCATGCTTTCTTATTGGAATGGAAGATGACTCTATCGAAGGAATTTTTAATACTGTAAAAGACTGCGCTTTAATTTCAAAAACCGCTGGTGGTATTGGTCTTCATGCTCATAACATTAGAGGTGGCGGTAGCCGTATTAAGTCAACCAACGGCAAGTCTAATGGATTGATACCTTTCCTTAAAATTTTTAATGAAACAGCAAGGTCTGTTGATCAGGGTGGAGGTAAAAGAAAAGGCTCTTTTGCTGTCTATTTGGAGCCATGGCATGCAGACATTGAAGCTTTTTTAGAGCTTAGAAAAAATACGGGAGCTGAAGAATTTAGAGCCAGAGACTTATTCTATGCCTTATGGATCCCTGATTTATTTATGGAAAGAGTCGAAGAAGATGCCGATTGGACTCTAATGAGTGAACACGAATGCCCTGGTTTATCGGATACATATGGCAAGGAGTTTGTTGATCTTTATACAAAATATGAAAATGAAATGCCTGACTTAAAAAGAATAAAGGCAAGAGCTTTAATGTCTAAAATAATCGAAGCCCAAATTGAAACTGGTCAGCCATACATGCTTTACAAAGATGCTGTTAATAATAAGTCTAACCAAAAAAATATTGGTGTTATCAAATCTTCTAATCTCTGTGCAGAGATAGTGGAGTATTCTGAAAAAGATGAAACGGCTGTTTGTAACCTTGCGTCAATTGCATTACCAAAATTTGTAACTGATGAAAGTAAATTTGATTATCAAAACTTATATCAAGTTGCAAAACTGGCGACTAAGAATTTAGATCAAGTTATTGATATAAATTTCTATCCTACTAATAAAACTGAAAACTCAAATAGTCGTCACCGTCCTATTGGTCTTGGTATACAGGGTTTAGCAGATGTTTATTTTAAAATGAATATCCCTTATGACTCTGTTCAAGCGCAAATAATTAATAAACAAATTTTTGAGACAATTTATTTTGGAGCTTTAGAAGCATCAATGGAACTTGCTGCTGATAAGGGGCCTTATTCTACTTTTAAAGGTTCCCCTCTATCTGAAGGGAAATTCCAATTTGATCTTTGGGGTGTTAAACCGTCAAGTATGTGGGACTGGAAGGGATTAATGGAGAAAATCCAAAAGCATGGTGTTCGAAACTCTTTGACCACTGCATGTATGCCTACAGCCTCCACTGGTATTATCCTAGGAAATACTGAAACGTTCCAAGTACAAACATCAAACATTTATAAAAGACAAACTCTCTCAGGTGAATTTTTATTAGTAAATCGTCACCTTGTTAAAGAACTTATGAAGAGAAACTTATGGAGCAAAGAATTACGTGATCAAATTATTTTGGAAAATGGCTCTGTACAAAATATTGAAGGATTTCCTGAAGACTTAAAAGATGTTTATAAAACTGTTTGGGAAACATCTCAAAAAACAGTTATAGATATGGCAGCTGATAGAGCGCCATTTATTGACCAAACCCAATCCATGAACTTATGGTTGGCAACACCTACTTTTGGAAAAGTAAACTCCATGCACATGTATGCATGGAAAAAAGGCTTAAAAACAGGTATGTATTACCTGCGAAGCCGATCAGCCGTAGACGCAGTTAAAGTAACGGTGTCTTCTGAAAAAAAAGCAAAAGAGTCTTATGTCAAAGAGGCGCAATCTAATGAACCAGAAGATTGTGTAACATGTAGTGCGTAAGATTTTCAATCAATTTAATTTAAGGAGCAAGTCATGATATCTAAAGGATGCAAATCAATTTTCCCTATACAACACCAAGAAATTTTCGATCGTTACAAGCAACACGTTCAAGCATTTTGGACACCTGAGGAGGTGTCTCTTCAAGATGATTTAAGAGATCTAAAAACACTAGGAGAAGGGGAAATACATTTTATCAAACATGTGCTTGCATTTTTTGCAAATTCAGAGGCAATGATAAATGAAAATCTAGCATCAAGATTTTATAATGAAATTTTAATTCCTGAGTCTCGATTGTTTATCACCATGCAAATGCTAAATGAGTCTATTCACGCAGAAATGTATGGTTTACAAATTGAAGCTTATGTAGAGGACCCATCAGAAAAAGATAAGCTATTTTCTGCTATTCAAAACGTTCCTTGTATTAATAAAAAAGCACAGTGGGTTTCAAAATGGCTGAATGGGAATCAAAATTTATTAACACGCTTAATTGCCTTTGGTTTAGTTGAAGGGTTATTTTTTGCTGGATCCTTTTGTGCCATCTATTACTTTAGAAAAAGAGGTTTACTTCCAGGCTTAGCCTTATCAAATGACTGGATAGCCAGAGATGAAGGAATGCACTTCAGTTTCTCAGCTTTGATGTTTAAAACATTAAGTGAAAAGTTTAATAAAGGAACCTTGTCAGATGAAGATATTAAATCGATGGATTTAATCCCTGGACCTGTCGCACAGTCTGAGTTCGAAGAAATAGTCAGAGAAGCAGTGGAGTTTGAAAAAGAATTTGTTACTGATGCACTTCCTGTTGATCTCATTGGTATGAACAAGGAAATGATGTGTATGTATATTGAGGCTGTTTCAGATCGAATTGCTGATCTTTTTGGATTTGAAAGGGTATTTAATACTGAAAACCCATTTGATTTCATGAGAGCTCTTGATGTTCAAAATGTGACTAATTTCTTCGAGAAAAGGGTATCTGAATACCAGCGTCCAACAGATCGTTCTTTGTCTTTTGACGAGTCTTTCTAAGTGGAAGTCAAAATATATAGTAAAGACAACTGTATTTTTTGCACTAAAGCCAAGGCAGTTTTATCCTCACATAATCCCCAAGTATTAATGCTTGATGAGGATTACAGCCGTGATCAGTTTTTTGAAATATTTCCAACTGCCAAAACATTTCCCCAAATCATAATTAACGGTGAAAAAATTGGTGGCTACCATGAGCTAGAACGATGGATGGCCTTTAATAAGCCAGATGAAGATTTCTAATGATTAACAAAAAATTAAAACAGACTCTCTAAATAATTTTTTATATTTTTGCTTTTTGTCTCTTCTATTGAATAGCAATCGGTTAAGGTAACACCATGATATCCACCAAGTGTGATTTTTCCTTTGCAAGTAGATTTTGTCAAATTTATTTTTTTTACAGAGTCTATATTTTTAAATACATCGTAATCTTTTGAAGAATTAAAACTATCTTTGTCATGTGTCATTATTAAAGCATTTAGATTATTATACTTCCCAAAACCATAATACCTAACATCCGTCCACCATGGCCAATCTTTTCTATTTTGTACTGTTCCTCCTGCACCAGGATTTAATCCAATAACACCAGTTATCAAATCAGGATACAAAGTTTTTAGTTTTAAAGACTGCCAACCTCCTGATGAATGGCCTGCAAGGATAATTTTATCAAAACCAAGTTCAATGAGCTCATCAAGTTTTTTTTTGATAACTTTTAGCTTTTGAATTCCTTTTTGTTTATCCATTAATTGAGTTCCATCGCTTGCCATAAGATTAAGATCTAATTTTCCTAATTTCTCATGGGCTCTCCACATTCTATCTTGTTCTTCATTAGTCCACCCTCTTACTCCAGAACATAATCTGTATATTTTTATGACATAAGATTTTATTTTCATATTATGTAAATCTCTTATTACGGGGGGAACTTTTGCCCAACTACTCAAACACTTATCTATTTTTTGATCTCCTTGAGATCCATGACTGTAAATGACAATTATAGAATTACTTTTGTTTGTTATTTGATCTTGGAAATATATTTTTCCATCTTGGTCTATAAAGCCTGAGTCTTTTGAGACCCTCTCAAGGTCTTTTTCAAATTGAGATATATTTACTTCGGTGTTTTTGCTAGGCTCTATAATATTTCCTTCGTTATCAACAATTGAGCCATCACTTTTAAAAGTTAAACCTAAAGCAAAATTAGGTAATAAAAAAATTAATATTATTAGAGTTCTAATGAGCTTCACCCCAATTTAATCCCCCTCCGAAATCAACCTTAATGGGTGTACTAAATATTTTGTATTTTCGATGTGAAGTTTCCATCAGTTTTGAAATTTCAGGAATAATATCTTTTTCTTTTTTATGAATTTCAAATAAAAGCTCATCATGAACTTGTGATGTCATTTTAGATTTACATTTATTTTTCTCTAAATAGCTATGAATATCCAACATTGCAATTTTAATTAACTCAGATGCTGTGCCTTGAATAGGTGCATTGATAGCTTGTCTTTCTGCAAAAGATCGGAGCATAAAATTTTTTGCATTGATGTCTTTAATGTGAGACTTTCTTCCAAAAAGGTTTTCAACGTAGCCTAGTTTTTTTGCTTTATCGGTAGTTGCTTTCATAAAGTCACTAATGTTTGGAAATTTTTGAAAATAGTTATCTATGAAAAGCTTTGCTTCGGCATTGCTAACGCCCAACTGTTTAGCTAAACCATATTGGCTTATTCCATAGATTATTCCAAAATTAATAATCTTGGCCATTCTTCGATCATTAGCATTAATTGTTTTTTTGTTGAAAACTAATTGGCCTGTACTTTGATGAATATCTTGATCCTCTTGGAAAGCTTTTAATAAATTAGGGTCTTCACAAGCTTCACAAAGTACACGAAGCTCGATTTGGGAGTAATCGAAGCTATATAACTCATGATCTTTTTCTGCAATAAATGCTGTTCTAATTTTCTTTCCTATATCAGTTCTAATAGGGATATTTTGTAAATTAGGTTCAGATGAACTTAATCTACCCGTAATAGTCGCTGCAATATTAAATGTACTGTGAACTCGATCGTTATTGTCAGCATGCTCAGCTAAAGAAGATGTATAGGTCGACACGAGCTTGGAGTATTGACGCCATTGTAGAATATGCGAGGCAATCTCTACTCCCTCAGACTCCAATTGTTCTAAGACTTTGACATTAGTTTGAAAATCTCCTGCTTTTGTTTTTTTTGTTACCTTCACATCAAGTTTCTTGAAGATTTCGGTAAGTTGCTTTGGCGAACCAATATTGAACTCCTCACCTGCGATTTTGAAAATTTTCTGTTCAATTTTTTCAATTTCTTTATTTAGATCTTTTTCAAGTTTTGTTAAAAATTTAAGATCAATTTTACAACCGTTGTTTTCAACTTGTTGGAGAACTAAGCTTAATTTTTTATCGATATCAAAATATATCCAACTATCAGGGGCATCTAATATTTGATCGTGTAATGTCTCATATAATTTATAAGTAGCATAGGCATCATGAGCGGCATAATTTGTTGCAGACTGTAAAGGCACTTCAGAAAAATCTTTATAATTTCTTTTGGACTCATTTTTTATGACATTTTTAAATTTTTCTTTTTCTTCACCAAAATAATAATAATACAAATCCTCAAGATTATGTTTTGTTAAACCGTTATTAACAAAAAAAGACATTAACAAGGTATCTTGAAAAGAAACAGTATTTACATTAAAACGTTTTAAAATCACACTATCGTATTTAGCGTTATGAAAAATCTTTAAAATTGAAGGATCTTCACATAATAAATTGAGCTCTTTTAGAATTTTTTTTTTATCTGTCTCAGATATTTCATTTTCAGGTGATTTAAAAGGTAGGTAATAAGCTTGTTGTGAATTAGATAATGAAATACCAATGATATTCGCTTCATTGACGTCTAAGCTATCTGTCTCTAGATCTATCGCTAAGTTTTTTTCAGATTGAAGAGACTTTAGATATTCGATTATATCTTTTGTCTTTATAAGTGATTTAAATTCTAAGTTTTTTTTGGCTGCATGTGGTTTTGTTTCATGAGCGCTATTCCTAATTAATGATTTAAATTCATATTTTTTGAAAAAGTCATTAAGTTTTGGTGAGTCGTTAAAATCTTTTAGCCTCTCGATTGTAATAGGTAGTTCAAGATCATTTTTTAGAATTACTAGTTGGTGACTTATTTTTGCTTTTTCCTCATGATCATTAATAAGATTTTTAATTCTTTCATTTGATATTTTCTCTTTATTTGCCAAAAGGCCCTCAAAAGAACCAAATTCATTAATTAATTTAGAGGCTGTTTTTGGTCCAATGCCAGGAACGCCAGGAATATTATCAACACTATCACCAATTAGAGCTTGTACATCAGTAATCTTGTCAGGGCCAACACCAAATTTTTCCATTACCTTTGCTTCATCAATTTCAATATTTTTCATTGGATCCATGATGCGATTATTAGCTGATAACAGTTGAAAAAGGTCTTTGTCTGAACTAAAAACTGTGGTGGGTATCTTGTTGTCTTCACCATATTTAACATAACTTGCTATAACATCATCAGCCTCAAAGTCTTTTTTTTCAATAACATCTAAACCAAAAGCATCAATAGCTTCACGAATAATACTAAATTGAGGTATCAAATCTTCTGGTGCCTCACCACGATTTGCTTTGTATTCAGGAAATAAAGTATTTCGAAAAGTATTCCTTCCTGCATCAAGAATGATTAGTATTTTGTCATTTGGATGCTCTTCAATAAGTCTAAGCATCATATTGCAAAACCCATAAACTGCATTTGTAGGGATACCCTTAGAATTATTCATTGGGGGTAAGGCGTAATAAGCTCGGAAAATATATCCGGAACCATCAACTAGTATTAGTCTTGGCTTAGACATGCAAACAGAATAACAAAGATTGTAGTGAGTTTCTATTCTTTAGGGGCGTGCTTATTTAAAATTCTTTGAAGAGTTCTTCTGTGCATTTTTAATCTTCTAGCGGTTTCAGAAACATTACGGTTACACTGTGTAAAAACTCTTTGAATATGTTCCCACCTTATTCTATCAGCAGACATTGGGTTCTCAGGTGGTGGCGGCAAGGATGTAGCGGTAGCAGACATTAATGATTTTTCGATATCATCTATGTTTGCGGGTTTAGTTAAGTAATCATCAGCACCCAATTTAACGGAGGATACAGCCGTGGCTATGTTGCCATAACTTGTCAACATTACAGTTCTACATTCTGGATTTTGCTCCTTGATCACCTTAATAACATCGAGCCCTGAACCATCTCCTAAACGAAGATCAACTATGGCATAATTAAAATTATTTCCAGCTAAAACATCTAAAGCTTCTTTTTTTGAAGCTGCTGCTGTAACCGTGAAATCTTTACGTTGAAATGAGGTGGTCAAACGCTCACGAAAGGGTTTATCATCTTCGATAATAAAAAGCGTTTTATCTTTGACTAATGTATTTTGCTCTAAATCCGCCATGTTAAAGTTACTTCTGCTCCATCATTACTTTGTACTAATATTTCACCATTTAGATTTTCAATCATTTGTTTTGTTATGAATAGGCCGAGGCCCATATTTACTCCTTTTTCAGGTCTGCTAGAATAGAATGGTTTTCCAAAATTAGCTATAAACTTCTTATCAAAACCGGGACCATCATCTCTGATTTTAATGGAATAAGAATTTTTCGATGTCTCTGAAATTACTAATATTTGTCTATAAGCAAAGCTTATGGCATTTTTTATAATATTATTCATCGCTATGTTCAATTCAGGTGTGATTTTAATATTGATATTTTTAGAATTTTCATCAGATCTATAATCTAATTTCACAGCTCGATAGTTATTTTTAAATTGATCACATAAAGATTGCACATAGGCATCTAGTGACATATTTGTAATTTCCGAAGAGAGTTCTTTTGACTCTGGATTTGTTGAGAGCTCTTTTAATATTTCCTTACACCTGTCTAACTCTAATAATAGAGTTTTAATATCTTTCCCATAATCATCTTTTAATTTTTGATCTTTTTTTAAATCATCAACAATTAAATTTATGGTATTCAGTGGTGTGCCTAATTCATGAACAGCTGCAGCTGCTAAACCTCCAACTTTTAAAAGCTCTTTTTCATTTTGAAGTTGCTTACTAGCTAACTCATATGCCTTTTGTGTGCTTTTGTAATTTAAGGAAAAGTAATAAAGATAAAAAACTAAAAAAATACTACTTATAAATAAAGAAATCATAATAGCTAAGCTGTATGTAAAATTAATATTAGGATGCACAGACAAAGGAAGATTAATATAAAAGTTAAATATCAAAGCAAAACAAACTAATGCCAAACTTAAAATAATTATTATTCTTTCAATAGTAAGATATGATGCTGCGATAGCAATAGGAGCTAAGATAATAAATATAAAAGGATTAGTGTGTCCACCATTTAAAGCAATCAAACTTGAAATTTGAACAATATCAAAACATAAAAATAAGAAGACTTGTTTTTCAGAAATAATTTTATCTCCTTTATTTAAATAAAATCCTAAGAGAATACTAGCCATTAAGATAAAAGCTATTATCCAAGAGCTCATTGCTACTGTCTTAGAAATTTCGAAAAAATACTGTGTTATAAATAAAGTGGCGGCCTGACCTCCAAAAGCTATTGCACGTATAATTAAAAAATCTGAAGAATTAACAAAAAGAAAGTTTTTTTGATTATTCAACTAAATATCTAAATTTGCTACTTTGACTGAATTATCTTGAATAAAGTTTTTTCTATCAGTCACATCATCACCCATCAGCATGATCAACTGTCTTTCAGCATTGATTTGGTCTTCGAGCTTAACTTGAAGCAATTTCCTATTAGTTCGATCCAATGTTGTTTCCCACAATTGATCAGGGTTCATTTCACCTAAACCTTTATAACGGCTAATTGATTGGCCTTTTTTACTCATTTCAAAAAGAGTAGTAAAAAATTCAACAAGTCCATTACAATTAAAGTTTTCTTTTGAAGAAAGTTTAGAAATACCAAAATAAGTATCCGTGGATTTTGCAAAACCCATTTTATTATAAAGAGACATACTGTCTGAAGAAATAAACTCTCTTAGATGTAATAATTTATCTAAAGCAACCTTTATAATTTTATTGTAACCCTCTTTTTCTTGTAAAAAAACTAGTTCATTACTAATCATACTTTGAAATGTAAATTTAATATTTTCTGATTTATAAACTTGATTTAAATTAGATAAGAAAATTTTAAATTGTGACTTTTCTATCTTATTTGGATGAAAATCCTGAAAAAATAACCCTGTATTTAGAATTTGATCAAAAAACTTTGCATCTAAATATGTAAGATCTAAGTTTTGATAAGCAGAATTTGCACGAGAAGCTAAATCTATTAATTCGTTTAACTGTTCCTCTTTTAGCTGAATTTTTTTCTTTTTGTTATAAATGTTGAAATCAAGATCATCCTTGTTATTTAACAATAAAAACTTTGTTAACTCTCTATCATCTAACAAGTAATTTTCAGCATTTCCTTTTTTTACTTTATATAGGGGTGGCTGAGCAATATATAAACGACCTGTGGTTATAATATCTCTCATGAATTGATAGAAAAATGTGAGTAGCAGCGTTCTTATGTGACTTCCATCAACATCAGCGTCTGTCATGATAACAATTTTATGATATCGCATTGACTCAGGATTGAAATAATCAGAAGGATTGTATTCTTTATCTTTTGGTGGATTACCATATCCAGCACCGATGGCTGTTATAAGTGCAGAGATTTCATTATTTTCTAAAATTTTATGAGGGTTTGCTTTAATTACATTTAATATTTTACCTCTTAGTGGAAGTATAGCCTGAGTGACCCTATCACGGCCTTGCTTGGCTGAGCCTCCAGCTGAGTCACCCTCAACTATAAATAATTCTGAATTTGATGGATCTTTTTCTTGGCAATCAGCTAATTTTCCCGGAAGTGATGATGTCTCTAATACATTTTTTCTTCTTGTAAGTTCTCTTGCTTTTCTTGCTGCCTCTCTGGCACTTGCTGCCTCAATAATTTTTGAAACTAACTTTTTTGCCTCTCCAGGAGTTTGCTCTAACCAAGCACTTAATTGTTCAGATATTATTTTCTCAACAACTGGTCTTACCTCAGACGAAACTAGCTTATCTTTGGTTTGGGATGAAAACTTAGGGTCTGGAACCTTTACAGATAGTACGCATGTCATGCCCTCTCTAGCATCATCTCCTGAAATGGTGATATTGCCTTTTTTAGCAACTGCAACTGTATTTGAGTATCCAACTAATGAGCGTGTTAGTGCTGATCGAAAACCCTGTAAATGTGTTCCTCCATCTCCTTGAGGAATGTTATTAGTAAAGCAAAGCATATTTTCATTGTATCCATCATTCCATTGTAAAGCGCCTTCAACTTTAATTCCATTTGACTCGCCATTAAAAGGTATAATTTTATTTAAAGTTGATTTTCTTGAATTAAGAAATTGCACATATGCCGTTAAACCTCCTTGATAATAGAATTCAATAGGTTCTACTTTTGATGTGCGCATATCAGATAATGTAATGCGTACGTTAGAGTTTAGAAAAGCTAACTGGCGAACTCTATTTTCTAATGTTTTAAGAATAAGAGTTGTATTGGAAAAAATTTTTTTTGATGGCCAAAATTGGACAGTTGTTCCAGTTCTCTCCGTCTTTTTCATTGAACCGATCTCTTTTAATTTTTTTGTTGTAACACCATCTTTAAATTCCATTGTATGAATTTTGCCATTTCTGCGAATTGTTAAAGATAGTCTTTCTGATAAGGCATTCACAACAGAAACACCAACCCCATGAAGACCACCGGAGATTTTATAGCTATTTTGGTCAAATTTACCACCTGCATGTAATTGGGTCATGATTACCTCAGCTGCTGGGACTTTTTCAGTTTTGTGCTGGTCAACTGGAATGCCTCTACCATTGTCTGATATTGTTGCTGACCCATCTTTATTAATTATTAATTGAATAATGTCACAATAACCTCCTAATGCCTCGTCAATAGAGTTATCAAGTACCTCGTAGACCATGTGATGCAAACCTGTGCCATCATCGGTATCACCAATGTACATACCTGGTCTTTTTCTGACTGCCTCTAAGCCTTTTAAAACTTTTATCGAGGATGCTGTATATTGATCTGTCATTAAAATATTTCTTTAATATCTAAGTTATCTATATTCCCTTGAAGTGTGAAGTTATCAGTGGTTGAAAAGAAAGTCTGAAATTTATTTTCTGCACAGTATTGAATAACTTTATCAACATTCATCATATCAAAGTTATCAAATATTTCATCAATTAAAAAAACAGTAATCTTGTTACGATTTAGAAATTTTGCACAACTAAGAAGAAGACTTAATATTAACATTTTAGATTGAGCAGAAGATAGCTGAGAAATATTTTTTTGATTGTGTGAAATTTCAAAAACTGATTTTTTTGGATCATGTTGTGATTGAAGTTTATGATCATTTGGCCATTGATTCTCATCAGAGAGATCTTTTTGAAATTTTTCTAAAAAACTCTCTGTCTCTATAAGGCCAAAACTTGGCTTAATTTCAAAGTCAAAAAATAGTTTATTGTTACTTGATAGAAAATTTTGGTATTCAGAAAGGAATTTTTTTTTAATCTCAATAATTGCTCTGCCTATGTCAATCAGTTGTTTATCCAGTGAAACTAGCCATGAAATATCTTGAGAAGATTGTAATATTCTTCTTTTTTCTCTTCTTAAAATTGTATATTTGCTTAGAAAACCAAATAACTTTGAATCAAAATAACAAATTATTCGGTTGATAGTATTTCTTTGATACTGGGCATCCTTGATAAAATAAACTTTATCTGTTTCTGTTAGCCAAAATAATTGAAAAATATCTAAAAGTTTTTGCTGTTGTATTTTTTTATCGTTTAAAAAATATTGTTTTGTCCATCTTTCATCTTTATTACTCAATATAATAGTTAAATGATTTTCTAAACCCTCGTGAATATAATCAAAGGTCATAGAAGCATCTAACTTTTCCTGTTTTTTAAAAATAAAATTTTGTATCACGTCTTTTCTAAAACCTGTTCCAGGACTTAAAAAACTTATAGACTCTAATAGGTTTGTTTTGCCAACGGCATTCTTTCCTTTAAACAAAGTATGATCAAAGTTAAAAATTTCTTTTTTGTTGATGAAATTTCTATAGTTCGATAGCTGTATACCCTTTAATGGTGGGGGCAATTAAACTCTCATAGGCATTAAAATAAATAAACTTGTTGTATCTTTAGGGTCCTTTACTATTACTGGTGATGATTGATTTAGTAACTCTAAAATCAAAGTGTCTCCTTCAACAACATCTTGTAAATCCAATATATATTTTGAATTAAAAAGAATTTCAAGACCATCGGCAGCGTAATTTGCTGCAACCTCTTCATCGCCTTTGTTACTGTCAGTGCTGGTGGCCATTATCTTAATGCTATTATTTTCAAATTGTAACTTAACTGTTGGTGTTTTGTCTTGATTAACAGTTGAAACCCTATCAATGGCATTAAAAAAAGGCTCTGCCTCAACTTGTAATAATTTGTCATTGGATACAGGTATAACTTTTTCATAATCTGGAAATGTTCCATCTATTAGTTTACTGATTATAATGAAATTATCTGCTTCTAGACTCACTTGAGTGTCAGTACATATTATTTTAACCTTACCTTCAAAATCACCTAAAATACGGTCTAATTGAAGTATAAATTTTCTTGGGAGTATAATTCCAGATATATTTATGACATTTGTTAAATCTAGCTCTGTTTTAGCAAGTCTATGGCCGTCAGTAGCAACACACCTCAAAGTTGACTTTGGTCCGTTAGTAACAGTATGGAAGTATATACCATTAAGGTAGTATCTCGTCTCTTCAGCAGATATTGCAAATTTAGTTTTATTAAAAAGCCTTTTAATCTGAGAGATTGTTAGTTCGAATGAGTTTGTTTGTTCTAAAGGAACAAATTTCGGGAATTCATCTGCAGTTAATGCATTTAACTCAAAGACTGAGTTATCAGAATTTATTATTAATCTATTTCCCTCTAATTTACATTTTACAATAGAGTTTTTTTTTGTCTTGCGAATTATATCAGTTAAAATTCTTGAATTTACAGTTGCTTCGCCATTTTTTGAAGAATCGGTTGATACAAATTCTCTGATGGAAATATCCATATCTGTCGATCTAATTTCTATTTGGTTATTATCACATTTTATATAAATGTTAGAAAGAATTGGAATTGTGGATCTACTGTCGACAATTGAACTAACGTGAGTTAAGACTCTTAAAAAAGCCTCTCGACTTACTCTAAAATCCATTTAAGAAGTTTGCAATATTCTAGTCAAAAGTTCAATATCTTCTGCAAGGTTAGGATCATTTACCATAATTTCTTCGATAGTTTTAATAGCATGAATAACAGTGGTATGATCTCTACCACCAAATTTTCTACCAATTTCAGGTAAAGATCTTGTGGTAATTGACTTAGCTAAATACATTGCAACTTGTCTTGGACGTGCAACAGACCTTGATCTTCTCGGTGAATGCATATCTGAAAGTTTGATGTTGTAATGCTCAACAACTTTCTTTTGAATTTCATCAATTGTAATTTTTCTTGAATTAGTCCTGAGTAAGTCTTTTAAAACATCTTTTACTAGGTCAACAGATATTTCTGAGTCCTGAATTGAAGCATGAACTGCTAATCTATTCAGGGCACCTTCCATTTCTCTGACATTATTTGTGATCTTATTTGCTAAAAATTCCATCACTTCTTGTTTTAGATTAAGTGATTTTTGTTCAGCTTTAGCCTGCAGAATACCTAATCGTAATTCATAAGTTAAGGGATGTATATCCGCTACTAATCCCCAGCCTAATCTGGACTTTAATCTGTCCTCTAGTCCATCAAGATCAGCAGGGGATTTATCAGCTGAAATAATAATTTGTCTTTTTTTGTCAATTAAAGTATTGAAAGTATGAAAGAATTCTTCCTGTGTGTTATCTTTACCAATAATAAATTGCACATCATCGATCATTAGAACATCTACTGATCTAAATTGTTCTTTAAAGCTCATAATATTTTTAAATCTAAGAGCTTTAATAAACTGATACATAAATTTTTCAGCTGTTAAATAAACAACATTTTTTTTGGGATTTCTTTTTTTAATATTCCATGCAACTGCATGCATTAGATGTGTTTTTCCTAATCCAACACCACCATACAAAAATAATGGATTAAAGCTTACAACTTCTGATTGTGCTACACGTTGGGCTGCTGCGTATGCCAACTCATTGGGTTTACCAACAATAAAATTATCAAAAGTAAATTTTGGATCTAATGGTGCAGAAATATCATCATAATATGTGTCTTCGTCATCATCTTTATCTTCATAGATGACTTCTGTGCCAGGAATAATTCGATTATTATTTTCTTTGACGAGTATAGCCAATTTATCGATGCTATGGCCTTGATCCATATAAGCCTTTTTAATAACAGGAGCATAATTTTTTATTATCCAGTCACGTAAAAATCTAGTTGGAACTGAGAGAGTAAGAGAAGTGTCAATTAAAGACTCAAAATAAATCGGTTTAATCCAGTTTTGGAAGGTATCTTTATCAAGCGATTTTTTTAATTCAGATGTGATCTTCGGCCAGGACACATCTATGCCACCTTGATGCTTTTCGTCTTCCACTAACTTAATTCCTTCCTCTAAAAGATGGGCTATTTAAGCATGAAAAGTTAAAAAAGAGGAATAAAAAAAAATGTTTTTTTTAAAAAAAATTGCTTGAAAAAAAAAATTATTTCGAAATTGCAGTTATGTCTTTTTGTAGTTTTGAGATAGTTCTAGATGCCTTATTAAGGTGCATAATTTTCTTTTTAGTAGATTTATGCAATACAGACATAACTACTTTTAGTTTCGCCATTGATTCCTCTACCTTTTTATCTTTAATGAGTTTATCAATTGCCTTTAGCTGAGTTGAAACATTTGATTTCACAGCTTTGTTAACTGTTTTTTTTCTATCAGACTGTCGAAGTCTTTTTTTTGCTGATTTATGTTGTGGCATATAAAAATTATTATTAACAGGTTGTTCGTCTAAAAGCGTTAATAACTTATACACATTTTTTTATTTTTGTAAAGCAGGCGAAAAAAAAGTCGAACGCCCATTTTGTATGATTTTTTTTATTTTATAAGTCTTTTTTTTGTAAATTACATGTTTCTTTTGATAGACCTTAAATAAACTCTGAAAACTTCCGAGGGTTCCATCTGGGGATTTATAATCATTTATTGAAGAGCCACCATTTTTTAAAGATAGTTTCAATACAAATTTACAAGAGCTTAATAATTGAGATATTTCTGCTTTTTTAAGAGTGTAAGTTAGCCTTAGAGGATTTAACTTTGAATGAAAAAGAGCTTCATTAGCGTATATGTTTCCGATACCCACAATTAAACTTTGATCAAGTAAAGCTTGTTTTAAAGAGATTTTTTTCTTTATAAATTTGTTATACACCTCATCTAAATTAACCTTGTTAGTTAGTAAATCAGTGCCGTAGTTATTAAAAAAAAATTTAACTTCTTTTGAATCTTTGAGCCTAAAAAACATGCCAAACCTACGAGGATCATTATAAATAATTTTAAATTTGTTAAATTGTAAAACAACATGGTCATGTTTTTCTTTTTTATAATTCTCGTTTAAATAAAACTTTAATCGACCGCTCATTCCCAAATGAATAATTACATAATTTCCATTTTCTAATCCAATGATTATGTATTTTGCAAAACGTTCAACAGATATAATTTTTTTCTGTGATATTTGCTCAAGATCTTGAAAGTTTAAATTTTTCCTTAGTTTTTTTTGTGACCTATTTATAGAAATAATTTTTTTTCCTTTAACTTTTGACTTTAAATATCTTATTGTGGTTTCTACTTCAGGTAGTTCAGGCATGATAACTAAAAATAATTCAAATAATTATAATATTACAGATATTTTTGAAAATGTATCTCATGCAAAATATGATTTAATGAACGATATTATGAGTCTTGGAATACATAGACTTTGGAAAAAATATTTTGTTGACGTTGTATTATCAAATTATACCGATAATGAGAAAATTTTAGACATTGCTAGTGGTAGTGGAGATATTTTTAATTTGCTTCCTATTTCAAAAAATCTTTATGCTTTAGATCCTGTTTCCGAAATGCACAATATATCCAGAAAAAAAAATAGTTCTAAAAAAATTAATTACGAAGTTGGTTATGCAGAAAATTTACCTTATAAAAAAAATTTTTTTCAAATTATAACATGTACTTATGGTGTAAGAAATTTTAATAATCGAAAAAATGGTTTTTCTGAGATTTATAGATGTCTTAAAAAAAATGGATATTTTTTTATTATGGAATTTGGTATTCCAAAAAGAGATTTATTAAAAAGTCCATACAAAAACTTTTTAAAATATATTTTACCTTTTACCGGTAGCGTCATCTCCAATGATAGACATAGTTATAAATACTTAGCTGACAGTATTATTTCTTTTCCTAATCAAAATAACCTTCTTAAAGAACTGATAAATACAGGTTTTTCTCATATTAAAACTATTGATTTCATTTCTGGAGCTAACAGCATATATATAGTGCAGAAAAAATGAAAATTTTAATAATAATAACGGGGAGTGTTGGCTGTTATAAATCTTTAGATCTAATTCGTGAGTGCCAAAAAAAAGCCATTGAATACGAAGTTATTGCAACAAAAAACACTTATGAGTTTATTTCTAAACTACTACTTGAAACAATTTCCAATAAGCCAGTGTATTCAGAGCTCTTTGATTTGGATATGGAAAAGAAAATTGGTCACATAAAATTAGCACGAGATAATACTCATTTAGTTGTTTACCCTGCGACGGCTAATATAATTTCAAAATTTGCAAAAGGTTTTTGTGATGACCTAGCTCTAACATGTATGATTGCTGCAAACAAACCTATATATTTTGCACCTGCAATGAATAAAGAAATGTGGGCTAATCAAATTATTCAAGACAATGTGGACTATTTAAAGAAAATTGGCCATCATTTTATTGGACCAGATGATGGATCTTTAGCTTGTGGTGAGTATGGTAGTGGTCGATTAGTTGATCCTAATGAAATAATTAGTCAACTTAAGTAATTGAAACACGCATTAATAACTATTGGGTGCACTCGAGAGTATATAGATCCAGTAAGATATATATCAAATGAGTCATCAGGTCGGCAAGGCATAGCTTTAATAAAAAGCCTACTAAAATTTAATTATAAAGTTATTTGTTTACACGGGTATCTTCAAACAAAACAAATAGTTTCAAAAAATGTTAAGTTTATCTTCACTCCTACAGCAGATGAAATGTTAAAAGAAGCAAAAAAATATAAGTCTATCGACTTAGGAATTTTTAATGCTGCGGTTAGTGATTATAAAGCTAAAAAATATAATAAACTGAAAATTAAGAAAAAAAATGGAATGTCTTTAAAATTAATCAATAACCCTGATATTTTAAGATCAATATCATTTGGAAAATATAAACCTAAGGTTACAGTTGGATTTGCTTATGAAACAAATGATGTATTTCAAAATGCAAAAAAAAAATTGCTTTCCAAAAATTGTGATTATCTAGTTTTGAACTTTCCAACAACAGAGGATAAAATTTTTAATTCAAAATACAATAATGGTATTTTAATTGGAAGGTCAGGTGACTTTTTAAACTTAGGAAATGTAAGTAAAACAATTTTTGCAAATAAAATTGTTAAATACATTAGCAATAGAAAGAATTAAATTGGTTTTTATAAAAGTAAAAAAGATAAATGATAACGTTATTCTTCCAAGTTATGAGACATCATCTAGTGCAGGAATGGATATAAGAGCATTTTTACCAAATGGAAAAGTTAGCGTATCACCAAAAGAGACAAAACTTATTGGAACTGGATTATTTTTTGAAATTCCAAATGGATTTGAAGTTCAAATAAGACCTCGAAGTGGACTAGCTTTAAAAAAATTTATTACTATTCTTAACAGTCCAGGAACTATAGATGCGGACTATCGAGGGGAAATAAAGGTGATTTTAATTAATCATGGATTAGAAATGTTTGAGGTTGAAGATAAAATGAGAATTGCACAAATGGTTGTGTCAAAATATGAAAAGATTAATTTTGAATTAGTAAGTGATTTAAGTGAGAGTGAGAGGGGGAGCGGTGGTTTTGGATCAACAGGAACAAAGTGAAAAACTGATTGAGGAGTTTGGAAGACAAATTTTAGTTCCTGGTATTAATGAGGAAGGGCAACAAAATATCTCTAGGAAAAAAATTTGTATAATCGGCTTAGGCGCTCTGGGAACTGTTGCATCTCAATATCTTGTTCGAGCTGGGGTTGGTGAAATTCATCTTGTTGATCATGATACAATAGAGAAGTCGAATTTACATCGTCAAATTAATTATGATAAAGATGATATTGGTAAATCTAAATCAGTCACTTCAAAACATAAACTTAAAAATATAAATGACTCAACAATAATAAAAGAGCATTTGTTAAATTTTCAGTCTTTCATAAAAAAAAAACCAGATAATAATTTTGATTTAATATTTGATTGCACAGATAATCACCAGAATAAAATTTTTTCTTCAAAATATTCCAAAGCTAATAAAGTCTCATTTGTATCAATATCAATTAACTCCTCAGAGGGTATATACTTTGCACAAAACAATGAAGAAAATAATCCATCATGTTTTGAGTGTCTATTTCCTAAAGCTGATCAGAATCACCGTTGTCTTAACAGCGCAATGGTAGGTCCAGTTGCAGGATTTGTTACTAGTTTTGCTTGTATGAAAATTATATTCGCCCTTGCCAAAATAAAAACTCAATTGAAAAGTGAAATCAATTTGATAGACCTTTTGACTTCAGACATAAACAAACTACAATTAAAAAATAAAAATTGTCCTCATTAAGATGAATACATTTACACCTCAATCTAGTTATAGTTATGAAGAAATCATTGAGTGTGGGAAAGGGAATTTATTTGGAAAGGGAAATGCCCAACTACCAGCACCTCCTATGCTAATGTTTGATCGCATCACTAATGTCAATAAAGATGGCGGGGTACATGGAAAAGGAGAGATAACTGCTGAACTCGATATAAATGCAGATTTATGGTTCTTTAAATGTCATTTCTTGGGTGATCCTATAATGCCAGGATGTTTGGGTCTTGACGCTTTATGGCAAATGTTGGGTTTTTATCTAGGTTGGCTTGGATATCCAGGAAAAGGCCGTGCTTTGGGTGTTGGGGAAATAAAATTTGTTGAAGAAATAAAACCGGACAAAGAATTAATAAAATATAAAGTTAGTTTAAAAAAATCTTTAAATAAAAAAGGGTTATCAATAGGGTATGGAGATGGGCAGATAATTCACAAAGAAAAAATAATATACCATGCCAATGATTTAAGAGTGGGTTTATTCGATGAGTAATAAAAGAGTTGTCGTTACTGGATACGGTATTGTTTCCTGTATAGGAGATAACAAAAAAGAAGTTTTACAGAGCTTAAGAGATGTGAAATCTGGGATTAGTCATTGCAAAGAATATGAAGAGCTTGGAATGAGAAGTCATGTACATGGAAAACCTAAAATAAATATTGAAGAAAATGTAGATCGAAAAATTTTGCGTTTTATGGGTGAAGGCGCAGCATATAATTATATTGCAATGAAAGAGGCAATTGAACATTCAGGTCTTGATGAGGGACTTATATCTAATGTTAATACTGGGTTAGTGATGGGATCAGGTGGACCTTCAACGTATCAATTGCAACAAGCATTTGATATAGCAAGAGAAAAAGGTGTTAAAAAAATTGGACCTTATATGGTTACTAGAACAATGGCATCAGGAAATTCTGCTACTTTAGCAACTCCATTTAAAATTAAAGGTGTAAATTACTCTATTAGTTCGGCTTGTTCGACAAGCTTGCACTGCATTGGCAATGCTTATGATCTCATTAGACATGGGCAACAAGAAATTGTATTTGCAGGTGGTGGTGAGGAAACCCATTGGACAATGTCAATTTTATTTGATGCAATGGGTGCTTTATCAAGTAAATATAATGAAACACCAGAGGTTGCTTCTCGAGCTTACGACTCTTCAAGAGATGGGTTTGTCATTGGGGGAGGTGCAGGTGTTTTAGTAGTTGAGAGCCTTGATAGCGCAAAAGCAAGAGGGGCCAATATTGTTGCTGAAATTCAAGGTTTCGGTCAGACTTCAGATGGATATGACATGGTTCAACCCTCTGGAGAAGGAGCAGTAAGGTGTATGCAGATGGCAACACAGGGTAGACCTGTTGATTATATCAATGCTCATGGAACATCAACACCTGTCGGAGACATGATTGAATTACAAGGTATAAAAGAGGTTTTTGGAGATAATGTTCCTCCAACCAGTTCTACAAAATCATTGACTGGTCATTCACTCGGAGCAACTGGTGTACAAGAAGCCGTTTACTCTCTTTTAATGATGGAAAATGATTTTATGGTTGAGTCGGCCAACATTACAAACTTAGATGAAAAGGCTGAAGGAATGAACATTCTCTTAGAAAATAAAAATGATATCAAAATCAATTCTGTACTTTCGAATAGTTTTGGTTTTGGTGGAACAAATGCATCTATCTATCTGACTAGCTTTAATGAGTAAAATTTTAGAGGGCAAAAAAGGATTAGTTGTAGGTATAGCCAACGATCATTCGATTGCATGGGGCATTGCAAATTCCTTGAGTGATGAAGGCGCAAGTATGTATTTGACATATCAAAATGACTCAATAAAAAAAAGAGTTGAGCCCCTATCTGAGAAAATTAACTGCTTAGGAATTATGCCTTGTGACGTATCTGAAACATCTTCACTTGAAAATGTTTGTAATGGCGTTAAAGGAAATATTGACTTTTTTGTCCACGCGGTTGCCTATTCAGATAAAAATGAACTATCAGGTAAATATTTAAATACCACTAAAGAAAATTTTCTTAAAACACTGCATATTTCTGCATACTCATTGACTGAAATGGTGAGGATGCTTTCGCCAAAAATGAATGATGGTGCATCTATCATGGCTCTTACTTATTATGGGTCCACAAGATATATGCAAAGTTATAATGTAATGGGTGTTGCAAAGGCTGCATTGGAAACATCTATAAAGTATCTTGCTGTTGATATGGGCGACAGAGGAATTAGAGTTAATGCAATTTCAGCTGGGCCCATGAGAACTTTAGCAGGTGCCGTTATAAACAAATCAAGAAAAATTTATAATTATACAATTGAAAATTCTCCTATTAAAAAGCCATTAACATTAGAGGATATTGGTAAGTCATCTGTTTACTTAATGAGCGATCTGTCTAAAGGTGTAACAGGCGAAATACTTTACGTAGATAACGGATATAATAACGTAGGAATGAGTGTTCAAGAGCTATAGTTTAAGATCAGGGGCAAAAGCCCCTTGATTTTTTATAATTATTTAGAGAAGTAACTAGATTAAACTTCTTTCATGCTAAGCTTTACTTTGCCCGCACGATCAACATCAAGTACTTTGACTTGAACTTCTTGACCCTCAGATAAAACATCAGAGACATTCTCGACTCTTTTTTGTGAAATTTGTGAGACATGAAGTAATCCATCTCTGGCACCCATAAAATTTACAAAGGCTCCAAACTCAACAATTTTAACAACTTTACCAGTATAAACTTTGCCAACTTCTGGCTCCGCAACAATGTCTTCAACCATTTGCTTAGCTTTGTTAATTGACTCTTCATTACTGGAAGCAATTTTTACAATTCCATCATCATTGACTTCTAGCTTTGCTCCAGAGACTTCGACTATGTTTTTAATTACCTTACCACCTGAGCCAATAACATCTTTAATTTTAGTTTTATCAATAGTGATAGAGATTACTTGAGGAGCATGCTTAGAAAATTTTGTTCTAGCTTCTGGTAAGGCGTCCGACATAACACCAATAATATGTTTTCTTCCACCTGATGCTTGATTTAAAGCAATTTCCATAATCTCTTTAGTAATACTGGTAATCTTAATATCCATTTGAAGAGAAGTAATACCATCCATAGTACCAGCAACTTTGAAGTCCATATCACCTAAGTGATCTTCATCACCTAAGATATCGCTAAGCACTACAAAGTCCTCGCCCTCTTTGATTAGACCCATCGCTATACCACCAATATGTTTTTTAATTGGCACACCCGCTGCCATCAAAGCAAGGGATGAGCCACATACTGTAGCCATAGAACTAGAACCATTGGATTCAGTTATCTCAGATACTAATCTTAGTGTGTATGGGAAATCTTCTTTTTTTGGTAACATTGGATGAACTGCACGCCATGCTAGTTTTCCATGACCAATTTCTCTTCTACCAGTTGCTCCTACTCTTCCTACTTCTCCTACAGAGTAAGGAGGAAAATTATAATGCAACATAAAATGTTGTTTATGCATAGGGTCAAGAGAGTCAATCATTTGCTCATCATCGCCCGTTCCTAATGTGGTAACAACTAATGCTTGAGTTTCTCCACGAGTAAAGAGACTTGAACCATGGGCTCGAGGAAGAATGTCTAATTCACATGTAATTTGTCTTACTTCATCTAATTTTCTTCCATCAATACGGCTTTTATTTTTGATAATATCGCCTCGAACTACGTCTTTTTCTATATCTTTAATGATTGTTGAAGCGGCTAAAATCTGATCATCTTCAACATTATCGACAATAGAAGATCTGATCTCTGTCAGTTTTTGACTTCGCTCTTGCTTATCAACTAAACCGTATGCTTCACGAATAGGATCTGAAATTTTACTTTCAATGTCTTTTTGTAAACCTTCATAAAAATCAGGTAGGCTTGGGACTTCAAAAGACTTAATTTCTGTTTTGCTTGCAAAGTTTTGAACTTCTTTAATAAATGTCTGATAAAAATCATGTCCGAACATTACTGCCTCTAGCATGGTGTTCTCAGAGAGTTCTTGGGCTTCAGACTCAACCATTAGGACACCCTCTTCTGTTCCAGCTACAACAAGATCTAGTTCAGAGTTTTCCATATCCTGGATAGATGGATTTGCAACTAGCTTTCCATCTATATATCCAACTCTAGCGGAACCCAAAGTACCTGCCACAGGAAGACCTGAAATAGCTAATGCTGCACCAGTTGCATACATAGCAATAATATCAGGATCAACAACGCTATCGTAAGATAGGACAGTTAATGTTACTTGTGTTTCATTTTTAAAGTTTTTGTGAAATAGAGGCCTAATAGGTCTGTCAATTAAACGACTTGTTAATGTTTCTCTTTCAGTCGGTCTAGCCTCCCTTTTAAAAAAACCTCCGGGTATTTTACCTGAAGCGTAATATTTTTCCTGATAGTTAACTGTTAATGGGAAAAAATCAATATCAGGTTTTTGTGTTTTTGCTGCACAAATGTTAGCCATAACCATTGTTTCACCACAGGTTACAACCACAGATGCATCTGCTTGTTTTGCTATTCGATTTGTTTCTAATGTAATTTGTTGGTTACCCAACTCAAATTTATGTTCTATTTTCATCTTCCTCTTTCTTTATAGCTAATTAAAAATTATTTTTTTCTTAGCTTTAGTTTATCTGCTACTTCTGTGTACTTTCCTACATTCCTCTTCTTTAAATACGCCATCAATCTATTTCTTTTACCAACCATCATCAGCAGACCTCTTCGAGAATGAAAATCTTTCTTATGGATTTTGATATGTTCTGTTAACAGATTAATTTTTTTTGTGAGAAAAAAAATTTGGGACTCTGGTGAACCAGTGTCATTATCAGCACGAGCTATATCGTTTATTTGTATTTCCGACATCAATACTCCTTTCAAAGTAAACATCATCTGACCAGGATGTCGCCCAGTTCAAATGGTAATCAGATTGGTATGTAAATCATTTATACTTGAGAAATCAAGGATTTTTTCATAAGGAATAGCTTGATTTATATCAAAAGTCCCTATTTTCAATCTTTTAATCATACTTGCATAAGCTATATCACCAAGGGAATTTGCAAATTCTTCTGCGAATGCCCTCACATAAAACCCTGAATGGCAATTCAACTCAACCCTCATTTTTGAGTTATTTGAAGTTAGAACTTTTAAACTTTGAACTGATACTTTTTTATAACGATGTTCTATAACTTTGTTATCTCTAGCGAGTTCATAAAAATTTTTACCATTTAATTTATGCGCAGAAAAGTCTGGTATTTTTTGTTTATAT
>CACMWO010000012.1 GCA_902617465.1 uncultured Alphaproteobacteria bacterium
TCACCTTATAGATGGTGTTACAGGTTCGGGTAAAACAGAATTGTATTTAAAAGCTGTTGAGTCAAATTTAGTCAGCGGAAATCAATCTTTAATACTTTTACCAGAGATAGCTTTAACTGAAGAATGGTCTAGAAGATTTTATAAATACTTTGGTTGTAAACCCTTTATTTGGCACTCCAAACAATCAAAAATTCAAAAAGCTAGAATAATCAGATCTCTTTTATCTGGTGAACCATGCGTTTTAGTTGGAGCAAGGTCATCAGTTTTACTTCCTTTCAAGAATTTAAAATTAATTATATGCGATGAAGAGCACGACTCATCTTATAAACAAGAAGACGGCCCAAAATACCAAGCAAGAGATATGGCCATATATAAAGCAAAATGTTCAAAGGCTTTGTGTCTTTTAATAAGTGCGTCCCCATCATTAGAGAGCCTTCATAATTCTAATCAGAGAAAATTTCATATTCATCATCTTTCCAATCAATTTCATAAAACTCAATTACCTTCAGTTGAAATTGTTGACATGAATCAATCAAAACCTAGCTCTAGGGCTTGGATATCAAAACAAGTATTTGATGAAACAAATAAGATCCTAAAACAAAAAGGACAAGTTTTATTTTTTCTTAATAGACGTGGTTATGCTCCATCTAAAATATGTGTAAGTTGTCATACACCAATACAGTGTCAAAATTGTGCGGTAAATTTAGTTTATCACAAAAAAATTGATAGACTCATTTGTCATCATTGTTCTAATTATTTTGAGCCTAACCAAATATGTAAGATGTGTTCATCTGAAAAATTTATATCGATTGGTATAGGGTTAGAAAGACTTCAAGAGGAGATTACTCGTCTTTTTCCTGGATATTCAAATCAATTATTTTCTAGTGATACATTAAAATCAAAAAAAAATAAAAAAGAAATCATTGAAAATATTTTTAATTTAAAGACTAGTCTGTTGATTGGCTCACAAATAATTGGCAAGTCTTTTCATTTTCCAAATTTAAAATTAGTAAATATTATTGATGCAGACTCAAGTCTGTATAGTCCTGATTTCAGAGCTATGGAAAAAACATACCAGCTTTTGCAACAAGTAGCAGGGAGATCTGGAAGAGAGGGTAATAGGGGTAAAGTATTAATTCAAACCTACAATCCTAAGCATTCGATTTACAATTCTCTTAAGAGCCAAAGTAGAGATCAATTTATAAAATTAGAACTTCAAAGAAGAGAAGATAACAATTTACCTCCATTTTACAAAATTGTTCAAATTCAATTAATTCACCCTAATGTCTCAGCAATAAGAGAGGCGTGCCAAGAAATTCTTGATATATCCAAAGAGAGTAGACTTAATATTTTAGGACCTGTTCCTTCATTGATTCCTTATAAAATGAGGCACTTTCATGAGAATTTTTATTTTAAAGAGAGGACATATAAGGCTTTGAGAAAAAAAATAGGCATCTTAATGTCAAAAATAGCCCCTAAATACAGGCGTTTTATAAATATTGATATTGATCCACTATCAATTGCTTGATGCGTCATTTGTATGATGCCTGTTAGCCTAGTGATGTGATAAAAAATTGTGGTTAACTATACAAAATGACCAATAAAATCGCATCTAAAAGGTATTCCACTGCCTTGTTTGACTCAGTCAAAAACGAAGAATTAGATGCCTTACTAAAAGATGCTCAAAGTTTATCTAAAACTATGGCCGACAGCCAAGAGTTATCCTTACTTTTAAAATCACCTCTGACCAAAAATGAATTAAAATCAAGTATTCTTTTAAAAATAATCCAAGGATTGCCATCTGAAAAAATTTTATCTGGCCTTGTCAACACACTAAAAAAAAATAAAAGACTTAATCTATTTGAAAATGTTTTGTCTGATTTTCAGGATGTTCTTTTTGAAAAAAGGGGATATCAAAAAGCTAAAGTAACAACATCTCATGCTATTAATGATGAAATAAAAAATAGTATCCAGGATTTGTTACACAACCAATATGGTTCCAAAATTAATTTAGAGTTCTACGTAAACAATTCTTTACTAGGAGGAATGACTGTAGTGATTGGATCAAAGATGATCGACCTAAGTATTCTTAATCAAGTTTCTAAATTTACCAACAACGTGAAAGGAGACATTTAATGTCAATAAAAGCATCGGAGATCTCTTCTATCATCAGAGATCAGATTAATAACTTTGAAAGCCAAGCAGACATTTCAGAAGTAGGAACTGTCCTAAAAGTTGGTGATGGAGTTGCTCAAGTTTATGGTTTGGACAATGTCCAAGCAGGTGAAATGGTAGAATTTACTGGAGGTGTCCAAGGAATGGCACTTAACCTTGAAGAGGACAATGTTGGTATTGTTATTTTTGGTGATGATAGAGGTATTAAAGAAGGCGATACTGTTAAAAGAACACAAAAGATTGTTGAGGTACCTGTTGGAAAAGGCTTGTTAGGAAGAGTTGTCGATGCTCTCGGAAATCCAATTGATGGTAAAGGTCCTATCCAAAGCAGTGAGTCTAGTAGAATAGAAGTAAAAGCACCTGGTATTATTCCTAGACAAAGTGTTAGCGAACCAATGCAAACAGGGCTTAAAGCCCTTGACTCACTAGTACCTGTTGGTCGAGGACAGCGTGAATTGATTATTGGTGATAGACAAACTGGTAAAACAGCTGTTGCTATTGACACCATAATTAACCAAAAAGAAATCAACCAGTCTGATGATGAATCAAAAAAATTATATTGTATCTATGTAGCTATTGGGCAAAAGAGATCAACAGTTGCTCAAGTTGTTAAAACACTAGAGGAAAATGGAGCTATGGAATACACCATCGTGGTTGCAGCTTCAGCTTCTGATCCAGCACCGCTTCAATTTTTAGCTCCGTATGCAGGTTGTTCTATGGGTGAGTTTTTCCGTGATAATGGAATGCACGGTCTAATAGTTTATGATGACTTATCAAAACAAGCTGTTGCGTATAGACAAATGTCTTTATTGCTTAGAAGACCGCCAGGGCGTGAAGCGTTTCCTGGTGATGTTTTTTATCTTCACTCTCGTCTTCTAGAAAGAGCAGCTAAAATGAACGATGAGAATGGTGGAGGTAGTTTAACAGCACTTCCCGTAATTGAAACTCAAGCTGGTGATGTATCTGCTTTTATCCCAACTAATGTGATTTCAATTACAGATGGTCAAATTTTCTTAGAGACAGAATTGTTTTTCTCAGGTATTAGACCAGCAATTAATGTTGGTTTATCCGTGAGTCGTGTGGGTTCCGCAGCACAAACTAAAGCTATGAAAAAGGTTGCTGGTAAAATCAAATTAGAGTTAGCCCAATATCGTGAAATGGCCGCTTTCTCTCAATTTGCATCAGACCTTGATGCCTCTACCAAACAGTTACTTGCAAGAGGTGAGAGGTTAACAGAACTATTAAAACAAGATCAATACGTCCCGATGTCTGTGGCTGATCAAGTTTTAAGCTTGTACTCAGGTGTTAGGGGTTTCTTGGATAAAATTGAAATATCCAAAATCACAGATTTTCAAGTTAAGTTTCTTGAGGGACTTCGTGCCGATCATTCAGATATTTTTGACGAAATTAATAATACAGGAAATTTCAGCGATGAGTCTGATAAAAAAATCGAGGATTATTTAGAAAAATTCACAGCCAATTATAGTTAATGCCAAATTTAAAAGAATTAAAGAATAGAATTTCTAGTGTTAAGTCCACTCGAAAAATTACATCTGCGATGAAGATGGTAGCTGCAAGTAAGCTACGCCGAGCTCAAGAATTAGCTGAGTCATCGAGGGTCTACGCAGATAGCTTAAGTTTCATTCTTTCATCTTTAGCTGGAAATACTAAAAACAGTTCTGATTTACCTGAAATCTTAACTGGAAGAGAAAATTCAAAAATCAGTCTTTTGATAATTAACTCCTCTGACCGTGGTCTTTGTGGTGGTTTTAACTCAAATCTTTTTAGAAATGCAAAAAAATGGATTAGTGATCAACAAGGACTAGGCAAGTCTGTCAAAATTATGACTGTGGGTAAAAAGGCATCCAGTTTTTATAAAAAAACAGATTTAGATATAGTTGCTAGTTTTGAAGATTTAAATTCTAATGATAGGCAGCTTCAAGTTTCAGAGGAAATTAAAAATAAAATTATGGAACTATTTGAAAATAACGAAATAGATGAAGTTTCTATTTTGTTTAATAAGTTTGTTTCTGCAATCTCACAAGAGCCAACTTATCAACCGTTGATACCTTTAAGTAACGATGAAACTAGTGAAGAAGAGAGTGAAGCTAATAATTCTGTTTTTGAATTTGAACCTGATAAAAATGAACTCTTAGAGTATCTAGTTCCAAGAAATTTTTTAACACAAATTTATAGAAGTGTTCTTGAAAGCTCTGCGTCAGAGCATGCAGCAAGAATGACTTCCATGGACAACGCAACAAGAAATGCTGGAGATATGATTGATCGGTTGACACTAACTTATAATCGAACTAGACAAGCATTCATCACAAAAGAACTTATCGAAATTATTTCTGGAGCAGAGGCTGTTTAGGAAAGGAGCAACAAATGGCAAGTAATAAGGCAGGAAAAGTCACACAGGTATTAGGGGCTGTGGTTGACGTCGCCTTTGAAGGAGAATTACCCCCAATTTTAAATGCATTATCTACAAAAGTAGGTGATCAAGATTTGATTTTAGAAGTAGCACAGCACCTCGGTGAAAATACTGTTCGAACTATTGCTATGGACGCAACGGAAGGTCTTCAAAGAGGCCAAGAGGTTCAAGATAATGGCGATCCTATTTCCGTACCAGTCGGACCAGAAACATTAGGTCGAATTATGAACATCATCGGTGAACCCATTGACGAGCGAGGTCCGATTGAATCAAAAAAATCTCTTCCTATTCACAGAGCAGCTCCTGATTTTGTTGATCAATCAACCGAAACCGAAGTTCTTGTTACGGGCATTAAAGTTATAGATCTTTTAGCACCTTACTCCAAGGGTGGAAAAATTGGTCTTTTCGGTGGTGCTGGTGTTGGAAAAACTGTCCTTATTATGGAATTAATCAACAACGTAGCTAAGGCCCATGGTGGATACTCTGTTTTTGCAGGAGTGGGAGAGAGAACACGTGAAGGGAACGACCTTTACCATGAAATGATTGAGTCGGGTGTTATCAACCTCGAGGGTGATACTTCTAAAGTGTCTCTAGTTTACGGTCAAATGAATGAACCTCCAGGAGCTAGAGCAAGAGTTGCTCTATCAGGTTTAACTCAAGCTGAATATTTTAGAGATGAAGAAAACCAAGACGTCTTGTTCTTTGTGGATAACATCTTCCGATTTACACAAGCTGGATCAGAGGTTTCGGCTTTACTAGGACGTATTCCATCAGCTGTGGGATATCAACCTACTTTGGCTACAGATATGGGTGCACTTCAGGAAAGAATTACGACTACTAACAAAGGATCAATTACATCTGTGCAAGCAATTTATGTTCCTGCTGATGATTTGACTGACCCCGCACCTGCAACATCATTTTCTCACTTAGATGCAACCACTGTGTTAAATAGATCAATTGCAGAACTTGGTATTTATCCTGCAGTGGATCCTTTAGACTCCACTTCTAGAATTTTAGAACCAAGGACTTTGGGTGAGAAGCATTATCAAGTTGCAAGAGATGTTCAAAAAACACTTCAAACTTACAAGAGTTTGCAAGACATTATTGCAATCTTGGGTATGGATGAATTATCTGAAGAAGATAAACTCGTAGTATCAAGAGCAAGAAAAATTCAACGTTTCTTAAGTCAACCTTTCCATGTTGCTGAGGTTTTCACTGGTTCACCAGGTAAGTTTGTTTCTTTAGAGGATACCATCAAAGGTTTTGATGGATTGGTCAAAGGTGATTATGATCATATTCCTGAAGCGGCTTTCTATTTGGTAGGAACAATTGAAGAAGCTTTAGAGAAAGCTAAAAAAATGGCCGAGGAAGCAACGAAGTAGTTATGATTAATTTGAAGGTCGTATCCCCTCAAAAAGTGATTTTTGAAAAAGAAGTTGAAATGGCAGTTTTGCCAGGAGCAGAGGGTGATTTTGCTGCAATGCCTAATCATTCTCCGTTCATCAGTTCTTTGCGACCTGGTCAAATGGCAATTATGTCCTCAAACAAAGTCGATGAGAGTTTCTTTGTTTCAGGTGGTTTGGTCATGCTTAAGGAAAAAGTTTGTGAGGTTTTAGTTGATCAAATAGAGCCATTGTCTGAAGTTAATAGCTCTAACTACCAACAATCCAAAACCTATCAAGAACTTGAGGGAAATGAAACTGCTCTAGTTACCTTTGAGCAGGTGGTAAACAATCCACCTTATAAATAGTTTTTAAATTCGTTTAATAGTTTTTTGTAAATTTCTTTTTTAAAAGGCACTATGTTGGGAACCAAAAAATCTGGTTTAACCCATTTATAATCAGAAAACTCAGGGTGGGATGTTTCAATATTTATATCTTTCTCACTGCCTTTAAATTCATACAAGAACCATTTTTGACGCTGACCTTTGTATTTACCTTTCCAAAGAGTTTTTGATAAGTCTTTAGGTAAAGAATAGTAATACCAGTCTTTGCTCTGTGAGATTAACTTAACTTTATTTTTTTTTATACCAATCTCTTCCTCCATTTCTCTAAGAGCTGCCACTTCAGATTTTTCTTTGGGATCAATCCCACCTTGTGGCATTTGCCAAAATTCTGAAGGGTGGTCTATTCTTTTTCCAACAAATATTTCTTTATTTTGATTAATAATCATCATACCAACATTTGGTCGATAATCTTTGGGGTTTATTTTCATTAATTTAATACAGCTATGGTTTTGACTGCATCAATGGCACGAGATAGCTGATAATCTCTTTCAAGAATATCATCAGTTGACTCTTCCTCCTCACTTTCTTCATTTGTCTCATTATCTAAAGCTTCTCGATAATCTGACTCTCTAAACGTAAAGTTATTATCAATCACATTTAGTTCAGCTCTAGGCACTACAACATCCGGCTCAATACCAACTGCTTGTATTGAATCCCCACTTGGTGTGTAATACTTTGCGATGGTGAGTCTGATTGCACCGCTGTCAATAGGTATAATGGTTTGCACAGAACCTTTTCCAAATGACTTTATACCCATAATTACTGCTCTATCATGATCTTGTAATGCACCAGCAACAATTTCAGATGCCGAAGCAGAACCCTCATTGATTAATATAATCAATGGTTTTCCATTAATTAGATCTCCTTTTTTAGCAGAGTAAACTTGAACATCTTTCTTTTCTCTTCCTCTGATTGAAACTATTTCTCCTTTATCAAGGAACATATCTGTAACTGATACAGACTCATTTAATAATCCCCCTGGATTATTTCTTAAATCCAGAACATAACCAATTGGAGCATCAGTACCATCTTCAAGTTCTTTTATACTTTTTTTTAATCCTGTTGTTGTTTGCTCATTAAATTGAATTATTCTTATGTATCCTACATCGTTAATCAAACGATGTTTAACAGATGCAACTTTAATTATATCTCTTTTAATATCGACATCGAATGGATCTTCGGAAGATCTAAAAATTGTTAAAGTTATAGTGGTCCCTGGTTCACCTTTCATAATATCAATTGCTTCCTTTAAAGTCATATCGACTACTGATGTGCCATCTAAATGCGTTATATAATCTCCAGCTAAAATTCCAGCCTTATAGGCAGGGGTATCGTCAATTGGAGAGACTACTTTTATGAAACCTTTATCTGTCGTGATTTCGATGCCTAATCCACCAAAAGAACCTGAAGTGTCCATCTGCATTTCTTTATAAATTTCTTCACTCATAAAACTTGAATGAGGATCCAGAGCCTGTAGCATCCCATTCAAAGCTTTTTCTATTAACTCTTTATCAGTTACCTCTTCAACATATTGATTTTTTACTCGGTTATAAACTTCGTTGAAAATACTTAATTGTTTATAGGTTTCTTTAGTATCAGAAAAACTGACATTCACATTAAAGATTAAAATTAAAATAAAAAATATTTTGAGCATATTTGATTTTTTAAGAGGCAGTATTGATTGTGTTGAAGTCTTCAGACCATAGTTTTTCCAAATCGTATATTTCTCTAACTTCATTTCTAAAAATATGCACTAAAACATGTCCAGCATCAATGACCGTCCAGTCGCAAAGGGGCTTTCCCTCTGGTTTATTGCAATAAAGTTTATTTTTCTTAAGATATCGGTAAACCTTATCTGAAACTGAGTCTACATGCTTATTTGATCGCCCGGATGCAACGATCATGAACTCAGCAAATTCTGCCTTTCCTTTGAGAGAAATAACTGAGATATTTTCAGCCTTATTGTCTTCAAGACTATCGACAATAGCCTTAACAGAGGGGTCTTTGTCGTGATTAAGAATTACGTAACTCACTTGATGACATCTCTACACCTATATTATCAAGAATATGGAAACAAGGAGTAGAGCAGTTAATAAAACTATTTAAATTAGGCATAAATAAATGGGAGAATTGTTTTTGGACTGTTGAATTTTCAATGAATTCATCATATCTCGGTCTATAAATAACGCAAATACTAATATTTTTTAAAATCCACTCATATTCTTTCCATTTGTGAAAATGACCAAGCTGATCAAGACCTATAATTAAATAAAAAGAGCTAAGGTCACATTTAGTCTTAATTTTTTGCAACACATCATAGGTACATTTCATTTTATAACGATGTTCAAAGTCGGAAACTTTTACTAACGGCTCTTTAATTTTTGATCGGATATTTGATAATTGAGAATTTATTGAGTTTAAATTTTGATTAGCCTTAAGAGGATTTTGATAAGTGGGAAGGACAAATAATTTTTTCAGATTTAAACTTTTTATTGAACTTTCTATTACATGAACGTGTCCCTCGTGTAAGGGATTAAAAAATCCACCATACAGTCCAATCTTTCTATTCATCAATTTTCCTCAAAAATTTTTTAGAGACACCATTTTCCTCGAGGAATTTGTTTAGAATATCTATAAATTGTAATTGTAATTTTGAACTTGTATAAAATAAAATCGGTACTCTTTGTTTAAAAAAATAAAATAAAGATATAATAAATTGCAAATCATTTTCTTCCTCTATGTAAACTACACCTTTGTTTATCAAATGCTCTTTGTTATATTTAAAGAAAAGGTTATTAAAGGGCTCACTTATAAGAGTCACTTTATTAATTTCATTTAATTCTTCTTCATTGAAAACTTTTAAACTTTCTAACTCATAAATTGAAGATTTGATTATATGAATAACATCCTCTTTATTCAAAGAGCTAAGATATTCGGTCTGAGATTTTAATTCTTGAAAATTATTACGGAATTCCATTAAGGCCTAGTGGTGTGATTGCCTATTACTTGATATTTAAATGTTGTAAGGTGTTTTGCTCCTACTGGCCCTCTCACATGAAGCTTGTCAGTAGAAATACCTATTTCTGCTCCAAATCCGAATTCTCCACCATCAGCAAATTGAGTGGAAGCATTATTCATTAAAATGGCACTTTTACAGTTTTGAAAGAAATACTCTATAGATTGTTGATTGTTACTTAAACAACTCTCGGTATGTCCACTAGAATATTTGTTTATATGTTCTACACATTCTTCAACATTATCAACTAGTTTTACTGTAATTTTCTTATCTAGATATTCAGTTGACCAATCTTCTTCTGCTGCATCTCGATCGATTGAATAAATATCTTTGAGGCGTTTACATCCAATAATTTCACATCCTTGTGATTTTAAATTATCTAAAACAGATGAAATATCTTCTGCTGAGTTATTAGAGTGTATAAGTAAAGTCTCTGTTGCACCACAAATCTCTGGTCTTCTCAGCTTGGCATTTGCGATGACCTCAGTGGCTTTATCTTTATCATATCCTTCATCCCAAAAAGTATGACACAAACCTTCCAAATGTTTAATTGTAGGAACTCTTGAATTTTTAGAAATTGTTTCAATTAACGATTTTCCCCCACGAGGAATAATCACATCTACATCTCCTTCAGCTTTTAACAACTCTTCAACAAAACTACGATCAGTATTTTGAATAAAACAGACAAGATGAGTATCAAAATTTAAATCTTTTAAAGCATCTTGAATGCACTCATAAAGTTTTTTATTAGTTTCGATACACTCAGAGCCTCCTCTAAGAATAGAAATATTTCCAGATCTAAGGCAAAGACATGCAGCATCTATTGTGACGTTAGGTCGAGACTCATAAATAATACCAATCACACCAATAGGCACTGAGACTTTTGTAAATTTCAACCCATTAGTGGCATTGGTCCAACTTTCTAAAGTTTGATCAAGGGGATCTTGCATTTGGGCTATTTTCTCAACATCACGAGAAAGTTGATCTATTTTCTCTGAAGTCAAAACTAATCTATTAATCATAGGTGCAGAAATATTATTTGATTTAGCTCTTTCTACATCTGCTTGATTAGCTTTTAGAATTTCATTTTTATTAGACAATAGAAAACCACTAATATTCATTAAGATTCTACTTCTATCCTCTGCAGATAGTTTGGACATGGCACTCGATGCCCTCTTCGAATGGTTTAAAATTTCTTGAAAATAGTCACTCATCTCGATCTCACCAAGTTATCTTTATGAACTATCTCATCCTCTCGGACAAAACCAAGAATTTCACTGAATTCTGATGATTTTTTACCTTTTATTTTATCCATTTCCTGAAAATCATAATTAATCATACCCCTAGCTAATTCTTTTCTATTGTAATGAATCGAAACAGTATCACCACGATAAAACTTTCCATCGATTGACTTTACACCGATTGCCAACAGACTTGAATTTTTCTTGAGTGCTTTTGAGGCCCCTTCATCAATATGAACAATTGCTTTTTGTATTGGTCTATTCCAAATCCATTGCTGGCGACTTGTCAGAATATTTTTGGAAGGATGAAACCATGTTGAAGATTGAGGATCAATCTTACTCAAAGGATTATTCACCAAACCATTTGATATGATCATGGTGGATCCGGATTGAATACAGAGTTTTGCAGCATTGATTTTTGCCAACATCCCACCTGAGCCAAACTCACTTAAATCTTTATCAATATATTTTTCTATTTGTTGATCAACCTCTTCAACAGATGTAATCAGTTTAGCTTCTAATGATTTTTTAGGATTTGCAGTATACAGACCATTGACATCAGATAATAAAATTAATAACTCAGCTGAAAGGGCATTTGCAATCATAGCTGAAAGTTTATCATTATCTCCAAAACGAATTTCTTCTGTCGAGGTAGTATCATTTTCATTAATTATTGGAATAACATTTAAATCCATGAGGGAGTAAATTGTATTTCTGATGTTCAAATATTTTCTTCTTTCGTTTAAATCTTCAGCTGTTATTAAAATTTGAGAACTTTGAATATTTAATTTTGCAAAAGCTTTTTGCCATTGTTGCGAGAGTTGTATTTGACCTATTGATGCAGCAGCCTGTTTTTCATGCAAATTAGTCAACTTTTTTTTTGAGAGTATATTCCTACCTAAAGCGATTGCACCAGATGAGACAATTACTATCCTAGAACCTCTCTTTTGGAGTTCTTTAACATCTTCAATGAGGGAGTTTAGCCATTTTCTCCTCAGCACATGCTTTTCGTTAACCAGAATATTTGAGCCAACTTTAATGACAATAACTTTTGATTTTTTAGCTAATTCTAAAAATTTTTTATTCATCTTGTAAATATTCTAAACATAAATTTGTTAATTGATCTAATTGATGGCCTGTTGCAGCTGAAATCAATTTAACCTCTTGATTTAAAGTCTCAAATTCTTTTTTAATTTCCTCAACCCTTTTCTGATCAGCAATTTCAATCTTATTTAGTGCAATAATTTCTTTTTTTTGTTCTATTTTACCCCCATAATTTAAAAGTTCTTGTCGAATAACTTTATAATTTTCAAAAGGTTTTTCTTCAGTGATATCTACGACGTGAATTAAAATTTTACACCTTTCAACATGGGATAAGAAATCATGACCTAGTCCTTTCCCATCACTAGCATGTTCTATGAGTCCAGGTATATCTGCTAATACAAATTCAAGATCTTCTTTTTGAACCATTCCGATGTGTGGATGAAGTGTTGTAAAGGCATAATCAGCAACTTTTGACTTAGCATTCGTTACAAAATTTAAAATTGAAGATTTACCTGCATTTGGCATTCCCACCAAACCAACATCAGCTAATATTTTCAGCTTTAATCTGACAGTTGACTCTTGTCCTTTTTCTCCTTGTTGGAACTTACGAGGTGCTCTATTAGTAGAACTTTTAAAGTGAGCATTGCCTTTGCCTCCCTGACCTCCTCTTAAAAAATGATAAGTTTCATCATCTTTTAAAATCTCATGAATTTTAATACTCATGTCTTCGGTGTATATCTCAGTTCCACAAGGGACGTCTAAAATAAGATCTTTACCGCTTGCGCCAGTTTTTAATTGACCAGCACCACCCATACCATTTTGTGCATTATGATGTTGGTTAAAACGATATCTTTGAAGAGTGTTGATTCCTTTATTTCCTCGAAAAATAACATCACCACCTTTTCCACCATTTCCACCATTGGGGCCTCCGTACTCTACAAATTTTTCTCTTCGAAAACTAAGAGCGCCGTGTCCACCATTTCCTGATTTAATATATATTTTTGCTTTATCTATAAATGCCATAACAGTTTAATTTGAAGTTTTTTTAAGTGGGTTTAGTTAACGCAAACAAACTGTCTGTTTCTAGATTTTTTAAACAGAACTTTGCCTTCAACTAAGGAGAAAAGAGTATGATCTTTTCCAATCCCAACATTTTCGCCCGGGTAAAATTTTGTACCACGCTGACGAACAATAATATTTCCAGGAATTACGTGTTCGCCACCAAACTTTTTAACTCCAAGCCTTCTACCAGCCGAGTCTCTTCCGTTTTTGGAACTTCCACCTGCTTTTTTTGTTGCCATATTTCTACTTTTTTACCTCAGTTGTTTCTTTTTTCACAGTCTTTTTTTCTTTAGCCTCGACCTTTTTAGGTTTTTCAGCTTTAGCTTCAACTTTTTTTGTTTCTGTAGCTTTTACTTCAGTTTTTTTTGGAGATTCAGCCTTGTTTTCAACTTTTTTTGGAGTTTCTGCTTTTGGCGCAGCTTTCTTAGCTGGCTCTTTAAAGCTTTCTTCTCCAATGGCGGACTTGATTGCCATGACCTTTAATATAGAGATATATTGACGATGACCTTTAGTTCTTTGAAAATGTTTTCTTCTGTTTTTTCTAAAAACTCTAATCTTATCGTCCCTTGTCTGGTACAGTAATTTTGCAGATACTTCAGCACCTTTTACAGCTGGAGAACCAAGTTCAAACTTATCTCCATTTCCAACTGCAACGATATCTTTAAAAGATATTGTATCACCAACGTTACCCTCTATTTTATCAATCTTTAAAACATCTCCTGGAGACACTTTAAATTGTTTACCAACTGATTTAAGAACTGCGTACATAATAAGTCGGTCAATATATATAGGTCTTTATTTATGTCAATAGTCAAAAATGCAATAAAATAGGGATTTATTTGAGGATTAGTTTTTGATTAATTTATTTTGCAAGACTTACACAAAACATAAAATTCAAGGTTATACCTTGTGATTTCTAATTGATTATCCTTAACCAGATCACTGACACTATCCTTTAAATATTTATTTTTAATCTCTTTTACCTTTCCACATCTCTCGCAAATGGTAAAAGCGGTATTACTCGCACAGTTTGAGTTATTACAAATTATAAACGAGTTAATACTCTCAATTTTGTGAATTTTTCCTAATTCAACCAATTTATCTAAAGCTCTGTAAACTTGAAGAGGTGAGTTTAAACCCTCTTTCTTCAGACTGTCTAATATAAAGTATGCCTTTAAAGGCTCACCACTGTTTTGTAAGAGATCAAGAACAATTCTTTGATTTTTGGTCAAACTTTGATTTTTTTTAGAATGTGTATGTGTTGAACTCATCTTAATTTGACAATTCTATTTTTTTTTTTGAAATTAGCAATTTTTTCAGAGGTATTAGACTTAAGATAAAGACACCTAAGGTTATTGCTAGTATAGTTGGACCTGTCGGAGAATTCCAAATCATTGAAGTTTGTAATCCGAGTACAACTGAAACAAGTCCTATAACTGAAGAAATTATTGCCATTTGTATAGGGGTAGATGATAAATTTCTAGAGGCAGCAGCAGGTATTATTAGAAGACCTGTAATCAATAATATACCAACAATTTTAATTGAAATTGCTATTACGCTGGCAATTAGAATTGTAAAAATAGCATTAGCTAGATCAGCATTTAAACCTTCTGCTTTAGCTAATTCTAAATTTACAGTTGCAGCAAATAGAGGCCTCCAAATTAGTATTAACACTATCAAAACAATGCTTCCACCAACCCAAACAAACAAAACATCAGTGATGTTTACTGATAAAATATCACCAAAAAGAAGACCCATAAGATCAATTCTTATAGACGAAAGTATACCTAATAAAACTAAACCAATTGCTAAAACTGAATGTGCTAAAAGACCTAGTAATGCATCATCAGGTAGATTGGTTCGTTTTTGTAAGAAAAGTAGTGACAAAGCAATAAAGCAAGAAACAGCAAAAACTGCAATGATCAGATTAAAATTCATTGCATAAGCGATAACTACACCCAACAATGCAGAGTGGGCGATTGTGTCACCAAAATAAGATAATCTCCTCCAAATAATAAAACATCCAAGTGGGCCTGTAATTAATGCTAAACCAATACCTGCTACAAACGCTCTGATAATAAAATCATCAAACATTATTTATTTTTATCCGCCTCTTTTATGCTTCCATCAGGTAAATGATGATGATCATGATTATGCTTATACAGCGATAAAGTAGGATCAATATTACTACCAAATAGCTTAATGTATTCTTGATCTTTTATAACTGAACTGGGAATACCAGAACAGCAAACATGCCCATTAAGACAAATAACATAATCAGTTTGAGACATAACTACATGTAAGTTATGCGATATCAAAAGAATGCCACAATTAATTTTTTTTACAATTTCTTGGATTGTTTTGTATAAAGCAATCTCTCCAGAATAGTCTACCCCTTGAACAGGTTCATCTAATACAAGAAAATGGGGTTCTTTAGCTATGGCACGGGCCATAAGTAATCGTTGAAATTCACCTCCTGATAAATTTCTTACATCTTCATTAATTAGATGTTGGATACCAGTAATTCCAAGTGCATCATTGATTTCACTAGTTTTATGTTTTGTTACTAAATTAACAAAATCTATTGACCTCAAGGGTAAAGACCAATCAATTGAAATTTTTTGTGGTACATATGAAATTCTAATATCTCTTTTAATTGTGTTTGTACCTTCATCAGGTTTTAAAATATCTAAAGACATTTTAGCAGTAGTTGATTTACCTGACCCATTGGGTCCGATTAGCGTTACAATTTCTCCTTGTGAGACTTTTAAGGAAACACCCCTCACTAACCATTTTTGATTTCTAAAGACCCCACAATTATTTAATTCAACCAGACTGTTATTCATTTTTTAATTTGACTTATTAATAGTGTTATATTATTACATATGTAATAGTATAACATTAGAGGTGGTAATTAATATGAATTTGTTCAAAAGATCAATATTTTTCGGACTTTCTTTTTTATTTTTAAGTTTTAATTCTCATGCAGATGTGAAAACGGACATTAAAGTAGTCACTACAATAAAGCCTTTGCATTCTTTGATATCAAGAATTATGGAAACAAGAGGAGAACCTCAATTAATTATTGAAGGTACAAATAATCCTCACACATTTGTTTTTAAACCATCTCATGCAAAAATGATTGAAGAAGCTGATATTATTTTTTGGATTGGCGAGGATTTAGAGGCTTTTATGGAAAAACCTTTAGACTCACTTGCTGAGAAAGCACAAGTTATTTCATTTATGGAGCTATCATCTATAGAAAAATTAAAATTTAGAGAAAAAAAAATTTTTGATGATCATGATGGCCATGAAGATGAACATGAAGGCCATGAGGATGAAGATGATCATGGTCACAAGGACGACGATCACGATGATGATCATGATGGCCATGAAGATGAACATGAAGGTCACGATGACGATCACAAGGACGCACATGCGCATGCACACGGTGAGTTTGATCCACACATTTGGCTAGACCCAGAAAATGCTAAAGAAATGGTTAAAATTATCCGAGACGAATTAATTAAAATAGATCCAGATGGTCAAAGACAATATTCAGTTAATACTGCAGGGGCAACATTGGAACTAGATAATTTAATCAATAGTGTAGAAAAAGAATTATCAAAAGATATTAGCTATATTGTATTTCACGATGCTTACCAATATTTTGAGAATAGATTTGGAGTAATTCCTGCTGGAGCATTGACTTTAAATCCAGATGTTTTACCAGGAGCTAAACAAATAGCAGATATACAAGATGTTATAAATGACAAAGGTATTAAATGTATTTTTTCTGAACCTCAATATAATCCAAAAATAATTGAAACTATCGGGAATGATATGAAAATTTCTACTGGTGTAATGGATCCTTTGGGAGCTTATATAGATGCTGGACCTTCAATGTATAGTGATCTAATTAATGGAATTGCAAATTCAATTAAAGATTGTCACTAATAAAATTTGAAATAAGTTTCAGAAAATTGAAATATTCATAGAAACTTAAAGGCTAAAAAAAAACTAATTTACATGTCTTTCTTATAGGCATTTTATATGCCTATGAGAAAAATTAAAAATAAAGTTTGTAATCTTAGAATAAAAAGACTTGTCGAGGAAAAATATTATCCAATATCATTTATTGATAGAGTAAATGTTATTTATCAATTGAACTCTCAAAAAAAAAATAAAGTGAATGTCACTAACATGAGTAAGCCTTGATACAGCTAACTAAACAAAGTTATTTAAAACTCATTTCAATCTAATAGTGCTATTTTGTCTTTAATTTTTATCCTGAAAGTATTGATAAATAATGAAATTTAACATAGTTTAACTCTGATGAACTTATCAAACGCTTGTAAAAAAGACATTGATGTGGTCTTAGAAAATTGTGGCTGGAGACAGACCAAACAGAGAGTGGTGCTTTTAAAGTCAATTTTTGATGGAAATCATAAACATTTTTCTATTAATCAAATTAATGAAATTTTAAAAGACAATAGAAGTTATTTTTCTCTGACTACTCTTTATGAAAATCTAAATACCCTTGTTGATAAAGGATATTTAAAACAAATCGTTGTTGATAAACAATCATTTTACGACACTAATACTACCGATCACATACATGTTTATAATCAAGAAGAAAACCGAATCTATGATTATGACGATTGCAAAGAGCTTCACAAAGATCTTCCTATACCAGCTTGCTTATCACTTCTTGAAGAATATTCACTAGTTATAAATTTAAAAAAAAAGTAAATTTTTAATCTGTAGTTCATTTCAGAAATAGTTTTTTTTTATTCATTTGTAACATTCATTTTTTTTTGTATTTAGATTTTTTCAATTTGAGATTAGTAATATGATATGAAAAATTTAATTTCTTTTTTAATAAAGATTTTAGTAATTAATTTCTTTATTGGTTTTAGTGGTGCACATGCGGATGATTTATTAAAAATTTACTCAGAAAGACAACCAATGTTAATTGAACCTCTTTTAAATGAATTTGAGAGTCAAACTGGTATTGATGTTGAATGGATATATTCCAAGAAAGGCTTAGTTCAAAAAATTATTTTAGAAAAAGATAAGCCTGTAGCTGACGTATTCTTAGCATCAGATATATCAAGATTAATTGATGTAGCTGAAGCAGGAGCCTCAATTAAAATTAATAATTCTTCTGCTGTGCCCTCTCATCTCCAAAGTGATAATTGGATAGGCCTTACTCAAAGAGCAAGGATTATATACGTGAATAAAGATTTAGGTCTTAATGATATTACTTATGAGGATTTAGTATCTGAAAAATATAAAGGAAGAATATGTACAAGATCTGGTTTTCACCCATATAATGTTTCATTGTTTGCATCTTTGATGGCTCATCATGGTGAGGAGTGGTTAGAGAATTATTTGATTAATTTAAAAGCAAATTTAGCTAGAAAACCTCAGGGTAACGACAGAGACCAAGTCAAAGCAATATATGCAGGGGTTTGTGATTTAAGTATCGGCAACCATTATTATTATTTCAAGATGCTCAATAATGAAGAACAAAAGATATGGCTAGAGAAAGCAACAATTGTTTTTCCTAACCAAAAGGATAGAGGAACTCATGTTAATATTTCTGGTATAGCTTTACTTAAAGAAAGTTCTAGAGAAAAATCTGAAAAACTTTTGGATTTCTTAGTTAGTCAAAAAGCTCAGGCCATATACGCAAATGACAATAATGAATTTCCTGTTTCACCCGATGTACCTTTATCAGATGGTGTGAATGAATTAGCAGGAGGTGCTAAGTTTGACAATATTGATTTATTAAAAATAGCTGAAAATCGAAAAGCTGTTATTAATATTTTAAATAAAATAAATTACGACGAGTAGTAGATTTTTTATATTTCAAAGGTTGGTCGCTTCAAATAGGCCCGATGCACCCCATTGGTTAGGGTGCATTTTTCATAAATGAATGTGAAATTGTAGCAATCGCTTCAGTTGAATAAATAATCTTTATAACTAAAATTTGCTTATGAATAATTCTGAAATACTCAGTGTTTTATTAAATTCTGATAAAGAATTAATAATTTATAGAAACTCAGATAAAAATAATTTCGAAATATATACGGATTTTGCTGAAAAAGTTAATTTAAATATAGGTAATTTAGATAAGTTTTTAAATAAATTAGAGCGATTTAAATCAAATAAACCCTATGATTGTTATATTGGCTTCTTCGGTTATGAATTACTTTGTAAGAATATTAATTTAAAAGTAAACAAAGATAATTCATCTTTTCCTGAGGGAGTTTTTTTTCGACCACAAACTAAAATAATCTTAGATAAACAAGTTAAAATTGTAACCAAATCTAAATCAAAATTACTAAAAGACCTTAAAGCTTTAAATAAAACTACTTTTTCAAATAGCAATAAAATATCTGTAAGTCCAAACGTCCAAGTATATGAAAAAATCTTTAATAAATTTAAAAAAAATATAAGGGCTGGTGAAACCTATCAAATAAAAATTGCTCAAAAATATTCGAACAAAAAAGATTTAGATGTAGTGAATTTATTTTTCAATTTGATGAAGAAAAATCTTAGTCCAGAGTCTTTTTGTATTAGAACAAATGATTTTAATATAATTAGTTGCTCTCCTGAAAACCTTTTTAAGGTAAAAGGAAAAAAAATAATCACCTCCCCAATAGCAGGAACAGTAAGTAGAGATAAGGTAAAATCAACAAAAGAGGCTAGAAAGTTTTTTGAAAATAATCAAAAAGAGGACAAAGAGCATAATATGATTGTTGACTTAGAAAGAAATGATTTAAGTCGTATAACTAAGGCAAACACTGTCAAAATTCAAAATTTAAAATTTGTTCAAAAATACCAATATATTTTCCACAATGTCTCTGAAATTTCAGGAGCACTTCTTGATAATGTAAGGTTATCTGCAGTGATTAAGGCGATGATGCCCGGTGGCTCAGTTATAGGTTGTCCAAAAATTAATACTTTAAAATTACTCAATAAAGAGGAGAAAGAACCAAGAAGAATTTATACTGGTTCTTTTGGTTACTATCGCTCTAAACAGGATATGAGTTTTAACATAATAATTAGATCTATTTTAAATTTTCAAAAAAATAATGAGGTATTTGCTGCTAGTGGTGTGATTTTAGATAGTACTGCAAAAAATGAATACCATGAAAATTACTTAAAAGCTAAATCGTTATTGGATTTATTAAAATGAACTTACTTTTAATTGACCACGAAGACTCCTTTACTTATAACCTGGCACATTTGTTATCAGGATTTGGTAATTTAGAAGTAAAAAATTTTTATGACATTAAAGAAAAATCTATAAAAAAATCTGACATCATTATTTTTTCTCCAGGACCAGGGAAGCCCTCAGATTACCCAGTATCACTTGATATTTATAATAATTATAAATCAAAGAAAAAAATAATTGGCATTTGTCTTGGTTTTCAACTTATTGCTAATGGAGAGGGCGGAACTATTTCTAAGCAAGAAAAAATATTTCATGGTTATCAGACTTATATTAGAACGAATTCAAAAAGTTTAAGATTTCCTAATAATGCTTTATATCAAGTAGGTAGATACCATTCTTTAAAACTAAAAGAGCCATTTAATTCCTCTTCAATGCATATTACAATGAGATGTGAAGAAACTAATGTTGCAATGTGTTTGGAAAGTCATAAATATGATATTTGTGGTTTACAATTTCACCCAGACTCGTTTTTGACTCCAAATGGCAAACAATTTATTCGAAAAATCATTCAATATAAAAAATAATTCATATTACTCCTCACAATTTAAGCCACTGTGGGGTCAAAAAGGTGTTTTTACATCCATACCTGTAATTGGAAAAACACCAAGGTTAATAGGTTTAAATAAATATTTGAGAACTTTTAACACAACATGTCGGGATTATAAATTTGCTACCAAAATAGATTTAAACATTATCAGAAGTTTAGTAGGAGCGGATTTAAAGAAAATCAAAAATTTTAATCACTTATTGAGAATAGCAACTAATGGAACAACATTATCAATTTCGTTTAGAAAGAGAACAACAACTAAAGACAGTGTCATTGGATTTATAAAAAAATACAAAAGAAGAGACTTTAAAAATAAAAACTTATTTTACAAAAAATTATTAAAATTCATGAGTGAAATAAATTACTCTGAAAATGAAATTATATTACTAAGAGACGATGAAATTACAGAAGGAGCAGTCACAAATTTAGTTTTTGTAAAGAGAGATAAAATTTATATTCCCAAAACTGGGTATTATCATGGAAATACATTGAAGCTTATTGAAGAAATATCAAAATCGAAATTTATTAAAAGAAAAATTTTATTAGAGGATCTAAAAGAATACAGTGAGATATTATCGATTGGCTCTGGTAGAGGTATTACCTCAATAAAAAAAATTCAAAGTGTTTTATGGAAGAGAGCGTCTACAAAATATTTTCAAAAATTAAAAAAAGATTATGAAACTATGATAAAAAGGAATTATTATGAAATTTAATCAACATTCCTTTGCTTTGAAAAAGCCTTTACTAGTAGGTATATGTAATTTTACACCTGACTCATTTAGTGATGGGGGAAAAACATTTTCACGATCTACTGCATTGAAACATATAAATGCAATGGTTAAAGATGGTGCACAAATTATTGATATTGGTGCTGAAAGCACTAGACCAAATAGCGAGCCAATTACATATATTGAAGAAATAAATCGTTTATCCAAAATCTTACCATATTTAAACTATAAGAAATATCTTGTCTCTGTGGACTCTTATAAAATTGAGTCCCAAGAGTATGCACTGAAAAAAGGTGCCCATATCATTAATGATATTAATGGAGGATCAGAAGAGCTATTTAAACTTATAAAGAAATATAATGCAGGACTTTTCTTAATGCATAAAAGAGGAACGCCAAAGGAAATGCAAAAAAAACTTAATTCTAGAGTAAATATGGTAAGAGAATTTAATTATTTTATTAAAAAAAGATTGAAAATACTAAATAAAATGAGGATTAATCTCAAAAAGGTATGGTTTGATCCTGGCATAGGATTTGGCAAAACACTAAATCAAAATTTACAATTAATGAAATCTTTGAAGAGTTTCAGTAGTACAAATATCCAAGTATTATTGGGATCCTCACGAAAAAGTTGGATAAACTATATTGATCCATCAAATGCTGATGAAAGGATTGGAGGCTCTTTAGCTTCTGTAGCGCATGCTCTCGAACAAAATGTTCATACATATAGAATTCATGATGTCAAAGAGACAAATCAAATGATAAAAGTTTTGAAAGTATTAAATAAATGAAATTTTTTATCGAAATAGAAGAGCTAAAAGTCGACACAATTATTGGAGTGTTCGAAGAAGAAAGGTTAAAACCCCAAACTATATTAATAAGTATAAAATGTCAGTTAGATATTGATCATAATCAAGATCTTGACAATATTGAAAATGTTACAAGTTATTCAGATATCAAAAATGAAATAATTAAATTTGTTTCAGCCTCTCAATATAAAACATTGGAAAAATTAATTACAGATCTTAAAAAACAACTAGATGATAAGTTTCCAATTCAAATAGAAAAATTAGAAATAAATAAAATTGAGATTGCTAAAAAATATAATGCAAAAAAAGTTAGCGTATCGATATAAATCATATATTGCTATCGGATCAAATGTAGGCAATTGGAGAAGTAATTTTAACAATGCATTAAACTTAATGAATAAATTTGGTCATGTTAAAAAGGTCAGTAGGGTTTATTTCACCAAGCCCTTTGGTTTAACCACCCAAAAATATTTTCATAATGCTGCCTTTTTATTTCTCACTAATTTATTTTTTAATGATCTATTTATAAAAATGAACGCTGTAGAAAAGCTGATTAAAAAAAATAAAATTTTAGAGAATGGGCCAAGAAGAATTGACTTAGATCTTATTCAATTCGAAAACTTGAAAGTTAAAAATCATTTAATATCAATTCCTCATTCTTCCTCACATTTAAGAGATTTTGTTATACAGCCAGTATTAGACCTCAATCCTAATTTTATTGATTTAAAAACCCAATATACTTACAAAAGACTCATAAATAATTTAGATGAACGATTTATTATTAAGAAATCTCGTCAAACCCAAGATTATCAAGGATTTTTTTAAGCTTTTCCTCATCCACACTATTAGATTGTTTTAAACCTGTTGAAATATCAATTCCATGAGGAGATATTGTTTTAATTGCCTCTTTTATGTTATCTATATTTATTCCCCCACCAAGGTAGAGAGGTTTCGCAAAGATCTTTAATTGATTGATTTGTTTTTCACATTCCACAAGAGATTTTTTTTCAATAGTATCTTTTCTGTAAATATTTAAATCATAATAAAAACTACTTATATTATTTAAAATCTCTTCAAAGAAATTATAGTCAAAATTCTCATAATTTACCGAAATTGAAATTTTTGCATCTGTTTTATTATTCAGCAATTCAATTTCTTCATTTTTATATTGATTAGATATGCAAACCTCTTTTATTGCTACATCATTTACGATACTAATTACTTCTTGCATCTGTATATTTCCAATCAATAAAATTGGATTTAATTTTAAATTGTAGGATGCAATAGTCAGTTCTTGAATTTCTTTAGTGCTAAGTGTATTTGGGCCATATAAGTAATCACTTACAAGGCCCACCCTACTTACAGAGTACTTTTGAATTACTTCTAAAGATTTTTGATCTGTAATACCACAAACTTTAAGTTGGATATTACCATAATTGAACATTAATTAATTATTGTTCAATTCAAATCTATCGGCATTCATTACTTTGTTCCAAGCTTTAACAAAATCAATTACAAACTTTTCCTTGTTATCATCTTGTGCATACACTTCTGCATAAGATCTAAGTATAGAGTTCGATCCAAATACAAGGTCCGTTGAGGTTGCCGTCCATTTAACATTATTTGTTTTTCGATCAATAATCTCATAATGTCCATTAGACGCTTTCCATTTATTACTCATATCAAGCAAGTTAACAAAAAAGTCAGTTGTAAGAGCGCCTACCCGGTCAGTAAAAACACCATGCTTATTCTCACCATAGTTAGCACCCAGAGCCCTCATACCTCCAACAAGTACAGTCATTTCAACTGCAGTAAGGCCAAGTAAATGAGCTCTATCAAGCAACAACTCTTCTCCTCTTACTTCATAATTATCTTTTTGCCAATTTCTAAAACCGTCATGTATGGGTTCTAATTGAGAAAATGACTCAGAGTCAGTCATATCCTCAGAGGCATCTCCTCTTCCTGGGTTGAAAGGAACAGGAACGTTAAAACCCGCAGCTTCAATAGCTTTTTCTAGACCAACATTTCCAGCTAAGACAATTGTGTCTGCAATGCTAGCTCCTGCTTCTTTTGCAAGAGGTTCTAATATATCTAGCACTTTTGATAATCTTTGAGGTTCATTGCCTTTCCAATTTTTTTGTGGTGAAAATCTAATTCTCGCTCCATTAGCTCCCCCTCTTAAATCCGACCCTCTAAATGTCCTTGCACTATCCCATGCAGTTGAGACTAGTTCTTGAACAGTTAATTCAGAGTTTCTGATTTTTTCTTTGAGTTGTTCCACATCAAAACTAGGTGTTCCAGCGGGAACTGGATCTTGCCAGATCAAATCCTCGTTTGGAAGGTCGTGTCCTATGTATCTAGATCTTGGACCCATATCTCTATGGGTAAGTTTGAACCAAGCTCTTGCAAAAGCATCACAAAAATACTCATGATCATTATGAAACTTTTTGGATATTTCTAAATAAATTGGATCTTTGATCATTGCCATATCAGCATCTGTCATGATTGGGTTATATCTAATTGATGGATCTTCTACGTCTACAGGCTTATCTTCTTCTTTAATATTGATAGGTTCATATTGCCAAGCTCCTGCAGGGCTTTTTTTAAGTTCCCACTCATATTTAAAGAGCATGTCAAAATATCCATTATCAAATTTTGTTGGTTCAGTAGTCCATGCACCTTCAATTCCAGATGTCACCGTATCTCTTCCAACTCCTCTGGAAGTATTATTCATCCAACCAAGGCCTTGTTCGTTAATTGCTGCCCCTTCAGGTTCTGCCTCAAGATTATCAGCATTACCATTACCATGCGTTTTACCAATAGTATGACCTCCTGCAGTAAGAGCAACAGTCTCTTCATCGTTCATAGCCATTCTTGCAAATGTCTCTCTAATATGCTGAGCTGTTTTTAATGGGTCAGGGTTACCTTCAAATCCCTCTGGGTTCACATAGATTAAGGCCATGTGATTTGCAGCAAGTGGACTTTCTAACGAAGAGGCATCTTCTTTATCTGAGTGTCTATCAGATGCTAATGCTTCTGTTTCTGGTCCCCAGTATATATCCTTGTTTGGGTGCCAAATATCCTCACGCCCATATGAAAAACCAAATGTTTTAAATCCTGTTGATTCATAGCCAATGTTTCCAGCTAAGATCATAAGATCAGCCCAGCTAATCTTGTTTCCATATTTTTTCTTAATCGGCCATAAAAGTCTTCTAGCTTTATCTAAGTTAGTATTATCAGGCCAAGAATTTAAAGGAGCAAATCGATGATCACCGGTTCCACCGCCACCTCTCCCATCAGCAGTTCTATAAGTACCAGCAGAGTGCCAAGCAAGCCTAACCATTAATCCTGCGTATGTCCCCCAATCAGCTGGCCACCAATCCTGACTTTCTTTCATTAATTTATGCATATCAGCTTCTAATGCTTTAAAATCTAATTTTTTTACTTCTTCTCTATAATCATAAGTACCATTAAACGGTTTTGTTTTTTGATCATGTTGATGGAGAATATCTAGATTTAAATTTTTAGGCCACCAATCAGTTGATGACTTCTCCATATTTGAATTAGCTCCGTGAGCAACGGGACATTTGGCTTCGCTCATTTTTCTCTCCTACTTAATTAATATTGAAATCATTAAAATTTAACCTGTAAGTAAGTCAACAATACGAATTGTCTCTGTTAATAATTTACAAAAATCCTTGAAATTATTTGCTTTTAAAGAACTGGTTATACAAAATGTAGGCAGCAAACATTCCAATAACTTGACAACTAATAAAAAATATTACAGTGGAGGGATTGATACCCGTAAATGACTCAGTAAACATTCTAGCAATTGTTACAGCCGGATTTGCAAAACTTGTAGATGATGTAAATATAAGAGCTGCTGTAATATAAATACCAACATTAAATGAAACTACATTTTTACCATCTGCTCTCGATAGGAGTATGACCAATAACAATCCAGTTGCAGCGAAAATTTCGGAAATATATATATTTGCTCCACTTCTTATATTTGAAGAAATTTCTATTACATTTAATCCAAATATATAATTTGCAAAAAGTGCTCCTAGTATAGCTGCAATAATTTGTATTAGTATATAAAGAAATAAATCCCTAGAACTCAATTCTTTTTGTAAGAAAAATATAATTGAAACAATAGGATTAAAATGAGCCCCAGAAAAATTTGCAAATATTCTTATTATAAAAATTAGTGTGAAACCTATAACAACAGCATGACTAAATAAAATTACCATTTGATCATTCGTATATTGCTGTCCTGCTATGCCAGATCCAACAATTGATACTAATAAAATAAATGTGCCTATAAATTCAGATATGTATTTTTGCATTTTTAAAGTCTTAATGTATC
>CACMWO010000013.1 GCA_902617465.1 uncultured Alphaproteobacteria bacterium
AGAGCTTGGGCTATCCAAATCAAATTTTAATTTTAAACGTCAGAATCAAGAAGGCCAAAGAAAAGAAAATGAAATTGGTTTCTCATCTATTAGAGGTGGAAATATTCCAGGAGAACATACGGTCATATTTCACGGTGACAATGAGTCTATAGAATTAACACACAAGGCCCACAACAGAAAAATTTTTTCTGATGGCGCTATTCAAGCAGCAGTATGGTTATCATCAAAGGAAAAAGGCTTTTACACCTTTAAAGACATGATTAGCTAGACGAGGAGCTGTACTTCTCAATAATTCTTTTTAATTTTTTCCTTCTATCCTCACTCAAAAAACTGGCGAAGAATTTTTTCTTTCCAGCATAATTTACACTTAATGAATTTTTTTCATTCTTTATCTTCAACCAATTCAAATTATAACTGTTTTGTTCAATAACCTCATCTCCATCAAGCCGCTCTAATTGCATAGATTTTGATTCTAATGAAATTTTTTCTGTTTTTTTTAAACTCTTTACAAAAAAATAAGTACATACGACCAAAATAGAAAATTCAACAATACCAAATATAATTATCGGCCAAGCACCGACTAATAAAAATCTTCCACCAATAAAAATGATCAAGAAACCTGTAATGAATAAAAAAAATAGAATTTGAAGATTTGTCAGACTCCTATTTGGTTTGATATGAAGCTTTCTTGTCATTTCTATAAGTTTATAAAATTATATTTATATTTATAATAGTTTTAATAGCACACCAATAATAATATGAAAAAACAAGAAAGAGCAAATGTGGTATTGGATAATTTAAACAAATTTTATCCAAATATCCCGATCCCTCTTAAACATAAAAATGTATATGAGCTTTTAATAGCAGTTTTATTAAGTGCTCAATGCACAGACGAACGTGTGAATAAGATTACACCTTTACTATTTAAAACGGCAAATAATCCTCATGATATGGCAAAGGTGCCTGTTAATAAAATTTATAAAATCATTAAACCATGTGGACTTGCACCTAAAAAATCAAAAGCTATTTCTAAACTCTCAAAAATATTAATTAAAAAATACAATGGTAGGGTCCCAGAGACTTTTGAAGATTTAGAAAATTTACCGGGAGTTGGTCATAAAACAGCGAGTGTAGTAATGTCCCAAGGTTTTGGTCACCCTGCATTCCCTGTAGATACTCATATTCATCGTCTAGCACAAAGGTGGGGTCTGACAAATGGTAAAAATGTAGTCCAAACTGAATTAGATATTAAAAAATTATTTCCTAAGGCAACTTGGAACAGACTTCATTTACAAATGATTTTTTATGGAAGAGAATATTGCAAAGCTAGAAGCTGCTTTGGTGTTGAATGCAAAATTTGCACAGACTGTTATCCAAACAGAAGAAAGGCTATAAAAGTAAAAAAACCTTAATTTTCTATAGATTGTCTATGAAAAAAAACAGAATAATGTATAAAAATAAACTTATTTAGCATTATGAAACAAATTAAGAAAATATTAATTGCTAACAGAAGTGAAATTGCAATTAGAATATCTCGTGCAGCAACTGAATTGGGCTTTAGGACTGTATCCATTTACTCGTACGAGGATCGTTTTGCATTGCACCGCTTCAAAACAGACGAAAGCTATCTTGTTGGATCAGGATTAGGTCCTATCCAGGCTTACCTAGATTACAAAGGTATCGTACAAATTGCTGTTAATTCAGGTTGTGATGCCATCCATCCAGGTTACGGCTTCTTATCTGAAAACCCAGAATTTGCTGATGAATGTGCAAAACATAATATTATTTTTGTTGGACCCTCTCCAAAGATTATGCGATCACTTGGAAATAAAGTAGAAGCTAAAAAAACTGCAGGCAAAGCTAAAGTACCAACCATACCTTCCACAGGACCCTTACCAAAAGATTTAAAAAAATGTAAAGATCTTGCAAAAAAAATTGGATATCCAATTATGCTCAAAGCATCTTGGGGTGGCGGCGGTCGTGGAATGCGAGTGATCAGAAAAGAAACAGAATTAGAAAATCAAATCAACACCGCTAGGAGAGAAGCTAAAAGTGCCTTTGGAAAAGATGATGTATTTTTTGAAAAGTTAATCGAAAAAGCTTTTCATGTTGAAGTTCAGATAATTGGCGATACGCATGGCAATATAGTTCACCTTTTTGAAAGAGATTGTTCTCTTCAAAGACGACATCAAAAGGTAGTAGAAAGAGCTCCTGCTGCCTACCTATCTGACAAAGAGAGAAATGAGATTTGTAACGCAGGTGTTAGAATAGGAAAACAAGTTAATTATTCATGTGCGGGAACTGTAGAGTTTTTAATGGATGCTAAATCTAGAGATTTTTTCTTCATTGAAGTTAATCCAAGAGTTCAAGTTGAACACACCGTAACAGAAGAAATTACTGGTATTGATATTGTAAAAGCTCAGTTCCTCTTAGCAGCTGGTGCTAAAATTGGAGATGATATATGTGGTGTGCCAACTCAAAAAGACATTCATATGAAAGGTCATGCTATCCAATCAAGGGTTACAACAGAAGATGCCGCTAATGATTTTGCCCCAGATTACGGTAAAATTAATGTTTATAGATCTGCAAGTGGCTTGGGAATAAGACTAGATGCTGGAACTGCATCTACTGGTACGGTTATTACTCCTTATTATGACTCTCTTTTAGTTAAAGTAACTGCAAAAGGCCAAACCCCTATTGAAGCAAAGAGACGAATGAATAGAGCATTGAGTGAATTTCGCGTCAGAGGTGTAAAAACAAATATACCTTTTTTATTAAAGTTAATTAACCACAAAGGTTTCGATGTTTTTAAATACCATACAAAATTTATAGATAGTGAAAAAAGTTTATTTCAATTCTCTGGTCGAAAAGATAGGGCAACCAAAACATTAAACTTCTTAGCCGAAGTTATTGTTAATGGTAACCCAGAAGTCGCTAATAGACCAAAATTAAGAGAGACAACACCAGCAAAACTCTCAGACTATGGAATATCTAGATCAAAAAAAGCACAAGAGACTGTCGATAAAACATATAAACAAATTTTAGATACTAATGGTCCATCTGCTGTTGCTGAGACTGTGTTAAAAGAAAAACAATTATTGATTACAGACACTACCTTTAGAGATGCTCATCAATCTTTGATTGCAACTCGAATGAGAACACAAGATATGTTAGGCATAACTGACTTATATGAAGAAAGACTTAAAAATCTATTCTCAGTTGAGTGTTGGGGTGGTGCAACTTTTGATGTTGCATTAAGATTCTTAAAAGAGGACCCTTGGGAACGTCTAGAAAAGTTACGTGAACAAATGCCCTCAGCCCTATTACAAATGTTATTCAGAGGATCGAATGCTCTTGGATATACAAACTATCCTGATAATGTTTTAAGAAGGTTTATACAACTCTCCGCTCAGTCTGGGATTGACGTTTTTAGAATATTTGATGCACTAAACTGGATTGAAAATATGAGAGTCTCTATTGACGAAGTATTAAAATCTGGAAAAATCTGTGAAGCTTCTATTTGTTACTCCGGCGATTTATCGTCTCCAGCAGAGAAAAAATATACACTTGATTACTACTTAAAAATGGCGCAAAAGCTTGAGAAAATGGGAGTTCACTTTCTTGCAATCAAAGATATGGCAGGTTTGTGTAAACCCAAGGCAGCAAAAATTTTATTCAAAGAATTAAAAAAAAGCATAAAAATTCCAATTCATTTCCATACTCACGATACAAGTGGAAATGGTGTTGCAACATTGCTTAATGCCTCAGAAGCAGGGGTAGATATTGTTGATGTAGCAATTGACTCTTGGTCTGGCTTCACATCGCAACCTAGTTTTGGTGCAGTTTTAGAGTCTCTTGATGGCAATAAAAGAGATCCAAAAATTTCTTCTGCAGTTGTCAGGACTGCTGCAAATTATTGGGAAGGTGTTAGAAAACAATACCAACCTTTCGAAAGTAAAACTCGCACTAGTATGTCAGAGGTATATTTACATCAGATGCCAGGAGGCCAGTACACTAATTTAAGAGAGCAAGCAAGGTCAATGGGTATTACAGACGAGAGATGGCCAGAACTTGCATCAATGTATGCCGAAGTGAACAAAATATTTGGTGATGTAATTAAAGTTACACCTATATCTAAGGTTGTTGGTGATATGGCAATTTACATGTTGGCAAATAATATTCAAATTCAAGATGTTTTAGACCCTAAAAAGGATGTTGGCTTTCCTGCATCAGTCATCGAATTCTTTAGTGGCCGATTAGGTCAACCATATAAAGGTTTTCCAAAAGCACTCCAAAAGAAAATTTTAAAAGGAAAAAAACCTATTAATTATAGATTTGGATCAAAGTTACCCTCATTAAAAATTAAAAATAGAACGAAGGAATTGGAAAAGAAGTATAGCGAGACTATTTCAGAGAAAGATACAATTTCACAAATATTTTTTCCCGAGGTTTTTGATGAGTATATAAAACACAAAAAGAAATTTGGTAATACTAGTGTTATCCCAACATCAAACTATTTCTTTGGGATGAATACAGGGGAAGAGATATATGTCTCTATAGAACCTGGTAAAACTCTTATAATAAGATATTTCACTTTAAGTGAGCCAAACGAAAAAGGTTACAGGACAGTATATTTTGAATTGAATGGCCAGGCCAGATCAGTTGACATCAAAGATAATTCCATTGCAGTTGACGATTTAGCTAAAGAAATTGCTGATCCTAGCAACAAAGATCATGTTGCGGCCCCAATACCTGGTTTACTTGTAGACGTTGCTGTTACTGAAGGAATAAAAGTGCCAAAGGGTGCTAAATTATGCACTATTGAGGCCATGAAAATGGAAACAGTTATTTACGCAGACCAACCTGGAATAGTTGAGAGACTGTGCGTAAAAGCTGGTGAAAATATTGAGGCTCAGCAACTTTTATTAATTATAAAATAATTTTTCTCTTAATAATATGATAACAATTTACCGTGGTTAAAAAGATTATAACTGCCAAACACAGAGGTTTTTGTGCTGGGGTTGAGAGAGCTGTTGAAATGGTCGAAAAAAGCCTTTTGAAATATGGAGCTCCAGTTTATGTACGTCATGAGATTGTTCATAATAAATTTGTTGTCAGTAATTTGAGAGAAAAAGGCGTTGTATTTGTAGATTCGCTAGAAGAAATTCCTAAAAATACAAAACAACCAGTAATTTTTTCTGCGCATGGTGTTGCACAAAGAGTAATTAACAAAGCCAAAGATTATAATCTATTATTTTATGATGCCATCTGCCCATTAGTCAGTAAGATTCATAAAGAAATAATTCAATTAGAAAAAAACGAATATAAAATAATTATGATCGGTCATGAACATCACCCTGAAGTTGACGGGACAGCTGGACAGCTCAAGGATATTAGCAATTTAACTTTAGTTCAAAATATTGAGGATGTTGAAAAATTATATTTCCCATCAAATCAAAAACTTGCCTATATAACACAAACAACCTTATCAGTTTTTGATACACAAAGTATTGTTGATGCTTTAGAAAAAAAATTTCCTTCAATTCTAGCTCCTAAAAAATCCGATATTTGCTATGCAACTTCAAATAGACAATTATCTGTACAAGAAATGTCTAAAAATGTTGATGCTTTTTATGTGATTGGTGCCCACAATAGTTCCAATTCAATTAGGTTAGTCGAAACTGCTAAAAGATTTGGTTGTAAACATAGTGAACTAGTTGAAAATATAAACGACTTTGATTATTCAAATTTATCAGAATTTAATACAATAGGTTTGACAGCTAGTGCATCTGCTCCTGAAGAACAATTAAATTTATTCATTGATCAGATAAAAAAAGTTTATGCAATCGAAGTTTTAAATTTTAAAGAGGATGAAAACATCACATTTAAAATACCTAATTTTCTCAATTAAATTTTCTTCTATAAAAAATATCTACTAAAGTCATATGGGGAAGAGTTAATGCCGCTAATCCAATAAACAGTGTCTTTATAAAAGACTCATCAAAAGAAAAACTCTTATGAAGGTAGATAATTGCTAAGCTGCCGCCGACCCATGTTAAGATTGTAAAAGAGATGGTAGTTATAGTTATAAATTTGTTATTTGATAAATATTTTGATGTATCTTTTAATATTGATTTGACATGTTTAAAAGTATGAATGAAACAAAAATAGATAGAAAATGCCACGAGCGGTTCTGTTAAAAATATTACCAATAAAATAATAGACATTTCTAATATCCCCCATCTTAATCTTGTAAATTTAATTGCCAAATATGCATATCTAATCAAAAGAAAAAAGTAACAAATGTAAACAATATATAGATATTCTTGAAATTGATTAAAAGATAGATTTGATAAAAAAGTAAATATCTCAAATGTTTCGTTAGTGTGAAAAAAAATAATCCCAAATACAATATTTAAACCATGCGTTAAAGAAACAGACCATTTATATTTCTTCAAACCTAGATAGGACCAGTCACATAATCCAAAATGAACGATACTCATTAAAATGAATAAAATTAAAGCGATTACGGAAAAGTAAATCCAAAATATAATTACTGCTGCAGAAATAATTAAATATAAGAATACAAATATAAAAAAATCTTTTCTTGTCTTATAACCTAACAGTGCAGCTACAGCTCCGTCAAATGAACCATGCGGCACACCAATAAATGAAACCATGCAAAGAGCAAGTAAAGATATAAAGCTTAATTCATACATTTAATTACGAATGGTGCTTAATGCACTTTTTATAAATTTAATTTTTGGCATTGACATAATGACCTTTAATTTTGTCGGAAAATCAGCTACACCCATCATAAATGATGCAAATTCATTGCCATTTAAAGAGTAAGCCATATTAATAAAAACCTTCTCTGTTCCACTATTATTTTTCAGATAATTCACAAATACCTTATCCATCCATTTATCAAAATATGAGTGATGAGCTTTATTAATATTTTCAAAATTTAACATTATGTTTTTTAGAAAAAAGGAAAAAGCATACCCGGTTGATATTTTGGTGGCACCACCTCTTGAACCGATATGAATATAATTTTCACTTGATTTGTTTTCAATATCATACATTGGTAACGCCCCTTTTTCTTCATCAACTATATTATATTCAGATAAATTTAATTTTGTCTCAATGTATTCTAATATCTGTTTTTGATACCATTCATCCTCTTGGATTTCTGAAGAAAAAACTGTTGACTCAACTAACATTCTATTTTCATCTATTGGTAAACAATACATAAAATGTAATCCCATTTTTTGTTCAACACGAAAATCCATTAAGGTCACACTATTACCATTTATCATTTGTTTAGTTTCTATAAGGTATCCAAAAAAATGCTGTTTTACTTTTTCATTTTCCAATTTCGGCGTACGAGAATCATAAATTTTCTTAGCAAAAATTTCCTCACCATTCTCTAGCTTGATTTCATAGTATTTTTTTAAATTCGTAATACTTTGAACATTGAACTCTTTAATTGATAAGTTTTCTAAGCCTTTTAAGCAATAATTTTTCCAATCTTGGTATCTTATAGTGCAATAGGGTAAATCCTTAGTTTCATGTTTTATATGATTATTTGTTAAGTAAAAGTTCCAGCAAAACCATTTTTTTTGTGCAAGACTATCAAAATCTTTCATCCAATCTGTCAGCCAAAATGCAAAAAAATTATTTCTTTTGCTATGATAATTTTTATCAATGCCAATTAAACTAACACTTGTTCCCTTATACTTTAATTTTGCAGTAGCAAGGGCACTGGCACCCATGCCCAAAAATGCTACATCATATATTTTCATTTTTAAATGAGCCCCTAATCGATTTGTAGGATTTAAAAATATTTTTTAAAAATAAAAATTCAGGTATAGAAATTATTGTAATCCATAACTTTTCTAATTTGTTTAAATAAATTCTTTCAAGCTTGTAAATATAACCACCGCTTTTAATCTTTTCCCCAATCCCTTTGTAAATTTTTGCTGCAAAAAATATTGCTAGTCTGGTTCTAAGAGGAATAAATTTCATACCAGAAAAACCGTTTGCATAGAATTTATCAGAGAGTTCTATTAAATTTTTAATAGATAATTCAATCAATTTTTTTTTTTGATCATCTAACTTATTATCTATTAGGTCACTTATTGAGACTTGTCCTAACCATTCTTTTGGTAGATATAACCTATTCATTTTTGCGTCCTCGTAAACATCCCTTGCAATATTTGTTAGTTGCATAGCAATTCCTAAATCAATAGCATGCTTTCTTGCTTCAGCATCTTTGGTATTAATTATTGGTAACATCATCAAACCCACTGTTCCAGCAACCTTGTATGAGTAATCTATTAATTCTTTTTCATCTGTAACTCTGACGTTCTGCTGATCGCTGATCAAACCATCTATTAGATCTTTTAAAATACCAATGTTAATATTATTTTTTTTAAAAAAGATATTTATCTCAGAGCTCTCATTTTCTTTTATTTGATTAAATATATTTTTTATTTGAGAAGAGGTATCTAACTTCGAATTATCTGCCACATCATCTAGATATCGACATATGCTATAGAGCCTTGAAGCTGCAATTCTATTTTTTTTGGGTAAAAAAAAACTTGCCCAATAAAAACTTTTACCTTCCGATTTAATGCTATAGGTATTTGTTTTAAATGATGTCACCTTAATGACTAACTTTGAAATCCTTAATTATAAGCTTCTCTATTACCTTAGCAGAGCACAATACGCCAGGTATTCCGGCACCTGGGTGTGATCCCGCAGCTGAAAAATATAAATTTGGTATTTTCTTATCTTTGTTGTGATAGCGAAACCATGCCGATTGAGAAAAAATTGGTGCCACAGAAAATCCAGCTCCGTATTTTGATCTATAATCATTTTTAAAATCCTCAGGAGTCATCCAGAATTCTGCCTCAATGTTTTCTTTTAGTCCTGGCATAATAGTTTTATCCAGTGCTTCAACTATTCTATCCTTAAGTTTTGGACCCTCTGAATTCCATTGAACATCTCCTTGAAGATTAGGAACAGGGCATAAAACATAAAAACTATCACATCCCTCTGGTGCAAAAGTATCATCTGTTGCTGTTGGACGATGAAGATAAAGTGAAAAATCCTCTGTCAAAATCTTTTTCTCAAAAATATCGTGAAGCAGTTCCTTATATCTTTCAGACATCCAAATAGTGTGGTGAGCGACATCAGAAAATTTTTTCTTCGATCCAAAAAAAAGAACATAAAGGCCCATAGAGTAATGTGTAAATTTCTTAGGTTTGAGAAGACTATCTCTGGAGTATTCTAATGGTAACATTTCACTGTAAACTGTAGGGGGATCTGCATTACAAATCACAAGATCCGCAGGTATTTTTTTTCCGTTATTAAGCACCACGTTTTCCGCTTTACCATTTATAATGGAAATTTGCTCTACATCTGTTTCTTTATTAACAGTAATACCCTGTCTTAACATTAAATTTTCTAACTCTCTCACAATTTTACCTGTGCCTCCCATGCAAAAGTACACCCCCCACTTTCTTTCAAGATAGTGTATTAATGCATATATAGATGTTGTAGTGAACGGATTGCCCCCAACTAATAAAGGATGTATCGAAAATGCCTTCCGCAGATACTTATTTTTTAATTTGCTATTTACTAATTGACTGACTGTTAAATAACTTTTGAGTTTTATTAACGATGGTATTTGCTTTGCCATTTCCCAAAAGGAAATAAATGGCTTATCCGATAACTTTTCGAAACCTATCTCAAAAATATCTTTTGATGTTTTTAATAATTTGTCATACCCATCAACATCATTTTCATCAAATTTTCTTATTTCATTATTTGTATCTTCGATAGATGGTCGATAATCAAAAGTTTTTCCATTGTGAAAGTAAAATCTGTACCAAGGGTCTAAGGATTTAAAATTTAAGTGATCTTTTAAGTTTTCACCAAATAATTCAAAAAGTTCTTCAAATAAAAAGGGTGCTGTTATAACAGTTGGTCCAGCATCGTGTCTATAACCGTCTTTTTCGAAAACTCTTGCTCTTCCGCCAAGCATGTTAAGTCTTTCAAGCAGGGTGACATCAAAACCAAGTTTTCTGCACCTTAAGGCAGCAGCTAGTCCTCCAAAACCCCCACCAATAACTACAACTTTCTTACTCAAGATAGTTAAAGTATATGAAATTTAGACAAAAAAAAACCAGGCAAGTTAGCCTTGCCTGGTTTAAATAGGTTATAAAGCTTTATTAAGCTTTTTTGCCTGAAGATGCTACAGCAGCAGCCCAAATAACTGCGACAAAAGCAATCTTATTCACAACGTCAGCAACGTTATAGATAACGTTTAGAGTTACAGCATCAGCTCCTCCAGTTAAGTAACCGAAGAAATATCCTAATGGATAAATTGCCCAACCAACTGTAACGATCCATCTCATTGTGTTGAAAGCTGTTTGAACAGCTGCAGGACATTTGTCAGCAGCAGCTTTACCAGCTTCACCAGCAAAAATTTCATATAAAATGTATGCCCAACCAGCTAGACCTACAATGAATCCTGCCCATGCGTTGATGAAACCAGCTTCACCAGCATAACCAGCAACAAGCATCACTAAAGTACCGATTAACAGTCTCCAGAAAATACCAGCTGACACTGCAGCAACTGCAGCAAGGATAATGTAGAATTCAATCATCTGTAATGGAACAGTGATTAACCAGTCAACATATCTATAAACAGTAGGTGTATCACCTGTTGTTACCCATACTTCTCTCATATAGAAGTAGTGTACTGCGGCAACTAGACAAACAAGACCACCAAGTGCAAGAGATGTCTTCCACTTACCTGATACGTTGTTAGTTTCTAGGAAAAAGAATGCAGTAGCGGCAACCATACACATTGAGATAACCCAAAAAGATATCCCAACAAAGTCGTCTGGCGCTAAGCCAACGCTTGCAGAAGCTATTCCTGGCAGTGCTACTAGAGCAGCTGTTGGGATAGCCATAGATTTTAAAAACTTAATCATTGAGTACTCCTTTTCTTAAGTTCTAAAACTTATAACAGAATCCTAAATGTAAGGATTTGTTAATTTCAGGGGATTATAGGTATAAATTGCAAAAAAAAAATACCTAATATGACTTTTATTAATATATTTTGGGAGTATAGTGGGTAAAAAAATGGCTATTTTTCAAGATAGTGTACTGTTTAATGGGTTTTTATTCTTTTTATCCACACTATTGCTATGGATAATACTGAAATTCAATAAAAGCTACATAAATAACAAAAAAACTAAGAAAATCATTAATTTCTTTGTTTACCTTGTATTTATAGGTGTAATTATATTCATTTTCGATAATCACACCTCTCATTACTTGGATAACTTGTAATTAAATGAAAATAAGTGAAAACTTTGAGAAAAAGCAAATTAAATCATTTTCTCTGAATTTTGATAAAAAGCTTATTAGACACATACAAGAATTAAAGTCACCCGATAAACGAATTAAGAAGGCAATGATTTATTTTGCCAAAACTGGTGGCAAGAGGATTAGACCGTTCTTGCTTTGTCGAATGGGTTTATATCTAGATATTAAGCCGAAAATATTAGATGACTTTGCCCTTTCGATAGAATGTGTTCACCTGCACTCACTAATCCACGATGATTTACCGTCTATGGATAACGATGACTATAGAAGGGGTAAATTAACTGTGCATAAAAAATTTGATGAGGCAACTGCTGTCTTAGCTGGAGATATGTTTCAAGTCTTATCAGTAAAAACGCTAGCTGAGTCAAAAAATCTCTCTGATAACCAGAAAATCAAATCAATACAGATGCTTTCAAAAGCTAACGGTTTGGAGGGTTTGATTGCTGGACAATCCATGGATATTTACATGAAAAAAAATTCAATAATAAAGGATATAGAGACAATGCATCTTTTAAAAACAGGTGCATTATTCAGTTTATGTTTCAATCTTCTTTTAACTGTAAAAAAATTAAATTTAAATAAAAAAAGAGAGCTAAAAAAAATTGGAGATACAATTGGAAAAATTTTTCAAGTTACTGATGATATGCTTGATAGATGGGGCAATGAGAAAAAAGTTGGAAAGAAAATTAAAAAAGACTCACAAAAAGCAAATATTGCATATAAGCTTAATCGTACTGAATGTATTAAGTATTTAAAACTGATTCAAAATAGAAATTACAAAGCAATGCAAAATTTCTTTAATAAAAAGAGGGAACCCTTGCTATATATGTCGAGTCTTGTTAATTTTATCGTTAATCGTATTAAATGAATAATCATTTTTTTAAATATGAAATAACACATAGCCAATGACAATAAATGAAAATGATTTAACTAATGCTCGTACTGCTTGGGGAGAGAGCATGATTGCAATTTCACAGGCTTATGAAAAAAAAGGTATTGATCAAGCTACTTTAGTTGCAAACGAAATGTTAGATAATCTTTACGGTTTTGAGTTAGGATCAGTATTATTTAAACCAACTCTTAGTGGTGGTAATCAAACATTTCGATTAGACAAAGAGGGAGCACTTTCATACTTTGTTGGAAATAATCCAAAGTACCCAACAGACAGTGGTTTTGGAATTAAAGATTGGCTCGAAGTCAAATCAGAAACATCATCCGTGTTTATTGATCAAAATGTAGCAATGTGGATGGGTTGGGTAACTTTGATAAACAAAGAAGGAACCTCTGTCAAAGTTGATAAGAGCTGGGGATATAAAAAAACTGAAAACGATATATTAAAAATAGTTTTGCATCACTCTTCACTTCCTTATAAAGCTTGAGTAACTATTTATTTTTAGAAAATCCGAAATTCATTTAACTTTTGTACATAGAGTAAGTTTTTTTAAATTCTTTAAATTAAATTTAATTATCGATAACTTTTACTATGTGTTCTATTGGTTTCCCCTTAATAGTAAACTGATCATGGAGATAGGAATGAATTGTAATTTTGATAAAGTTTTCTTTCAGATTAAAAAAACGTTGAGGTACGTGTACCCAGTCAGAATAAATTCTTGTGATTCTTATATCATTTATAAAAAGCTGTAAATATCCAGAGTTTGAAATATTTTCACCTCCAATTTCTGAAGGGTTTAGATTAAAATTTTTTAAATCTATAAAAATATTGTAACCATCAATTTTATCTTTGATGACTGTTAAATTAATTGAAGGGTAAGGCTTATCAGCATCTATCTGATTTCCTGGATGATGAGCAAAACAATTTATTGAGAAAAATAAAATAAATATCCCATACTTAAATTTCATAATTAAGAATTATATTATTTGTTATTAAACAATTATCTATTTTAAATATCAGTACACAAATCTTTTGAGTATGTTTCGATAAACAAATTCTTTTTATAGTTGTAAATCGTAATGTTTATTATTGTTTTATCTACAGATCTATTTTGTATAAAGATTCTACAATTATCAGTGTTATATCTGTGGAATTCATAAACACTCTCAATTTTTGAAAAATCAACTTTTCCATATTTTAAAATTAAATCATTTAGCGATTTATTTAAAAATAGTTCTACACCTTTGAAATGCTCAACAATTTCATCACTTTCCTCAACAGTTTCCTCTACTTCAGGGGTATATATAATTTTAGGTACAGGCTCTGGTTTTATTACTTTCTCTTCTACATCAGTTGTTTCACAGCTTGTTGCTATAATCAGAAAAGAAATAAAAATAAAATATTTAGATAATTTAACTAAATTCATCAAACTCTTAAATCAATAAGAACACAAATTGCTCATGCAATTTCTATATTAAAAACACGATAAGACAATCAAAACAAATCTCCAACATACTTTTTTCATCTAAATATTTAGTTTATAATCATCTTTGTGAGAATTAAATATGAGCAACCGTCTGTTTGCCATCAATCATATAAAAGTGTTCTAGGTCAAAGACCAATTTGGGATTGGAGGCACGATAAGCTGTTATGGGTGGATATTTATGAAAATAAAATAATTGAAACTGATCAAGATAATAACGAAGAACGTCAATATTCAGTACAAGACGGTGTCACCAATATTCTTTTACAAGATAATAAAAATTATATCATGAGTTCATACGACTCTCTTTATTCAATTCATCCCTCATTATCTAAAAAACAGCTTCTAACAAAGATCAATTTTGATAGTCCAAATAACAGGATTAATGATGCAGACATAGATTTAAATGGACAAATTTGGATATCAACAATGGATATTCAACAAAAGTCTCAGACTGGAAAAGTTATATGTCATGACTCTAATTTAAAACCAATATACTCAGATAACTCTTATATTATTTCAAATGGACCAGTTTTTGACTACGAGAGAAATGTAGGTTATGTAACTGACTCTATAAAAAGAATTATTTATATTTTTTCTATCAATGATTTGTCAGGCAATGGAATAAATAAAAAAGTTTTTCTTTCCATGAACAAAATCGATGGAAACCCAGATGGAATGACAGTTGATAAAAATGGTAACTTATGGGTAGCAATGTGGGGAAGTGGCAAGGTTTGTTGTTTTGATAAAAAAGGTTCACTTAAATTAATTTTACAACTTCCTGTTTCAAAAGTAACAAGTTGCACTTTTGGTGGGAAATATCTCAATGAGCTTTTTATTACAACTGCATCTGTTGGTCTCAACGACATTGAAGCAGAAAGACAACCGCATGCAGGAAAACTGTTTAAGTTTGTTACCCAAGAACAAGGCTATGCTTCAAATTGTTATAGATCTGAAAATATCCCCGATTTGTATCATTAAGTATGAAATTTAATCAATCTCAGATTAGTGAAATAATTCAAATGGCTTGGGACGATCAAACAGATTTTAGTCATATCAAAAAAATTTATGAAATTGATGAGGGTGATGTTAAAAAAATTATGAAAAAAAATATTAAACAAAAAAGCTATGAAATTTGGAGAAAGAGAATTCACCAAAGAAGTGCCCAAAAGACACAACTAAAAGGAAAAGATTATGTCTAAAGCATTATTTGGTGCAGGATGTTTTTGGGGGCCTGAAAAAAAATTTTCTGAGATCAAAGGTGTGATTGAAACCCAAGTAGGCTACTCTCAAGGCTTAACTGATAAAACTTCTTACGAAGAAGTTTGCAAAGGTAATACAAATCATGCTGAAGTCGTTTTCTTAAAATTTGATGAAAATCTTATTTCATACACTAACCTTGTGGAGTTTTTTTATCAAATTCATGATCCAACAACTTTAAATCAACAAGGCCCAGATCGAGGATCTCAATACCGATCATTGATAGGCTATTATGATGAAACTCAATGTGAAATAGCAAAGCAGATCACAGACAAATTGAACGAAAGCCAATTTAATCAAAAAATTACTACGATTATAGAACCCGTTAAGAATTACTGTCCCGCAGAGGATTATCATCAAAAGTATATGGAAAAAAAATATTCTTTTTTAAATTTTTAATTTTTAAATCGGAGAGTAGGGATAAATTATTTTTGGGAATTTATAATTAGATTTTTTCTTATAATGCTTTTTAATAAAATAATTTGATTTCAATTTTGTTGGCGAAATAATTTTATTTTTAATAAAGGCAAATTCAGAAATTTTTTTTAGTTTTTCTAATCCGTTTCCTATTAAAAAATAGTTTTGACTCAATATATCCACAAGGTTTGAGTCAATTTTTAAAGTTTTTGTCTTTCCAATTAACTTGCCTGATGTATCAATCTTTTGAATAGCTAAATCTTTTCTATTTGTGTCAATCACACACAAGACATTTTTAGTAAGTTTTTTGTTAATACCTAAAAAGAAATGCTCAAAGATAGAATAACCCACAATTTCTACTCTATGATCTATAAAAAAGCCTTTCATAAGTGAGTGACAATTTCTTATTGCTGTAAAGCGTGCTGGTCCATAATTTAGATGCAATTTTTTGATATGATCAGCCTTTATTTTTGTTTTAGTTACTAAGTTTTGTAGTAATTCCGATAATATTTTTTCATGTCCATACTCACTTTTTACAGTTTTATCCCAAATGATTTTTTCATTTTTAAATAAAGTAATTGAACAGTATGATAAAGAGCTATCGATGCCGATTTCAAAATTTTTTACTTTACTGATCATTTTTGTGTCAAATTTTACTTTTCCAATTAGTACATCCTATGCAACAAGTGTGAATGATACAATTCCAAATAATATTCTAATGTATCATCGATTTGGTGAAAATAAGTATCCCTCAACAAATATACGCGAAGAGCAATTAGTAAGTCATCTAGAGTATTTAAAGGATCAAGGATTTAATTTTATTTTAGCTAGAGATCTTTTGTTTGAAGATAAATTACAAAAAAAAACTATTTCAATAACTGTAGATGACGCTTATTTATCATTTTTTGAGGTGGGATTACCTATTTTTGAAAAGTATGAGATACCAGTCACTCTTTTTTTAAATACAGAAAACGTTGGTGGACAAAATTATATGAATTGGACTCAGCTTAAAAGTGTACTAAGTCGTGGTGTAGATATTCAAAATCACACACACTCTCATTCAAGTTTATCTAGTCTTAGTGAAATTGAAATTGTAAATGAAATAGAAAAATCACAGGATCTTATTTTTGAAAATTTAGGTATTACTCCAAATTTATTTGCTTATCCTTTTGGTGAAAATAGCACTATAGCACAAAAAGTAGTTTCTCAGTATTTTGATGCAGCATTTGGACAACATTCAGGTGCTTTTTCAATTAATCAAAAATATTTTATTCCAAGATTCCCCCTAAATGAGAATTACGGATCTATTAATCGAATAAAAGACGCATCAAGTGTTTTACCTTTCAATAATGTGCTTATTGAACCTAGTAACCCTTATCAAGGTGAGCCTATCAGTAGATATGCTTTAGATTTTAACGAGGACTCTTCGAACATAAATTGTTTTATAAGTGATTTTCAAGGGTCATTTAATCCAACAATTACAAATCTTAATAATAAGTTATTAGTTGAACTTAATCGTTTACCTGTAAAAGGTAGACTAAGATTTAATTGCACTAAAGTTAATAATGGTATTTTCTGGTTTGGTTATCAGTATTTAGTTAATTAAATTTAAATCGATCAAATTTTTGAAGACTATTTGAAGCAATGATCAGCTCTAATTTATCGACATATTTATCGCCGATTTCAGCATAGGCTGCTAAATATTTTACTTTCATACTAATAGGGTCTGTGTATTTTATGCGCTCATCAATTCGTCTAATGACACGAAAATTATAATAAGCTTGATGAGTATTGATGTTAAACATATACGCTTCAACACTCTCTGATAAATTTTTAAATTTTAAAACTGCGTGAGATTTATCCTCATCCCTATCTTGAGGAATGATTCCTTTGTCTTCACTTGTAGTCCACTGACCATAAAGAGCATTACCCTCAGTTGCAAATCTAGACTGTCCCCAACCACTTTCAATAATTGCTTGTCCAAGAGCTAGTGACACTGGAATAATATTAATACGTTGTTTAAGTTTTCTAAAAAGTTTTGTGTTAATTTCGCTATAATCTAATTTATATTTTTTTGATAACCTAATAATCTCGTCAGTTTCGTTTTTGTTTAATTCTTTTCTGGCAAATTTTTTTTCTATATTGATTACCATTCTTCGTTCTTGCATAATTGAGTTATTCGAATTGTAAATCAAAGGAAGTGTTACGAGGTAAAATAGTTTTTTCTTTGTTGGAACATCTTGTATTTCTGAAAAATCTTCAGGTAATTCTGATATTATAGGTAGATGACCAATATTTTCTTGCGTTAAAATTTCAGGAATAAAATTGTTTTTTTTATAATATTTATTTAAATCAACCCAATTATGAAATTCTCCTGCATTAAGAGATGAATTTAATAAAAATCCAAAAAAAAAAAGTAAAAGACTAGACTTCAACGGGTCGTACTTCACGGACTTCAGGAATATAATGCTTTAGCATATTTTCAATTCCCATTTTTAAAGTTGCCGTTGAACTCGGACATCCCTGACAGGCCCCTTGCATTTGTAGAAATACAACTCCCTCATTATATTTGTCAAATATGATATCTCCACCGTCCATAGCAACAGCTGGTCTTACTTTACTATCTAGAAGTTCTTTGATCTTTTTTACAACATCACTATCGTTCTCATCAATTGTATGTCCAGTTGATGCAGATTGCTCTGAGATAATAGGTTTGTTCATTGTAAAGTGCTCAATGATACAACCCAAAATTGCAGGTTTCATAAGCGTCCAATCATTATCTTTGCCTTTGGTTATAGTGATAAAGTCAGACCCAAAAAAAACACCCTCAACACCTTTAATATTAAACAAGTTCATTGCCAAAGGTGAATTTGAGGCAGACTCTTGGTTTTGATAGAACATAGTTCCGTCTTTCATGACCTCTTTACCTGGCAAAAACTTTAAGGTTGCAGGGTTTGGCGTTGGTTCAGTTTGTACGAACATTGCTAATAATATGTCTATAAAATTGGAAATTTCAAGCCAAAGTGTCTATCTAAAACCGACTATCTTATAGACTTCTTTGAGAATTGGGCCTGCAATTGTGGATGCTTTTTCGCTGCCCATATCTAGGACTTCATTTAATTCGTCTTTATTATTGAGAAGATTTAATATCTCGGTTCTAATTGGTCCTATGACTTGAATTAATTTGTCTGCAAGGTCATTTTTTAATTTTGAGTATTCTTTGCCAGCATAACTTACCAGAGTTTTTTCAATACTTTCATTTGAACAAGCAGACAAAATATTGATTAAATTTAAGCATTCAGGTTTATTTTGTAACTGATCTTTGTCATCAGGAATAAGGTCTGAGTCAGACTTTGCTTTTTTTATTTTAGAACTTATATCATCATCACTATCAGTTAATAAAATTCTAGAAAATTCAGATGCATCAGATTTTGACATCTTTTTAGTTCCATCTCGAAGGCTCATTACTCTTGTCGCATTTCCATAAATAAGTGGTTCTGGCAGTGGAAAGAAGTCTACTTTAAAATCATTATTAAATTTTTGTGCAATGTCTCTTGACAGTTCTAAATGTTGTTTTTGATCATCACCTACGGGAACATGTGTTGCAAGGTAAGCAAGAATATCTGCAGCCATTAAGTTAGGATAAACCATTAAACCAACACTTACATTTTCTTTATTCTTTCCAGCTTTATCTTTAAATTGTGTCATTCTATTAAGCCAACCAATTCGACTGACACAATTAAATACCCAAGCAAGCTGAGAGTGTTCTGCTACACTTGATTGTTGAAATATAATTTGTTTTTTATAGTCCACTCCTGCTGCGATAAATGATGCTAATACCTCTAGCGTGTTTGAGCGAAGCTCAGCTGGATTTTGCTCAACAGTAATGGCGTGTTGATCTACAACACAATAAATACATTCAAATTCTTTTTGAAGCTCTACAAAGTTTTTTATCGCACCAAGATAGTTACCTAAATGCAGGGTTCCTGTTGGTTGAACACCAGAAAAAACTCTTTTTTGGAAACTGCTCATATTTAAATATTATTAAAATTGATATCAGAATTATCTAGTAATATCGAGGGACTTAAATCGATAAACATAAAAAACCTAAAAAATAGACATCAAATCCTTTTCAATTGATTTGAGTAATTTTTCATCTTTGATTTTTTGGTTATTACTATTTGTTAATTGAAAAATATCGAAAACCTTTTCACCGTATGTGGAAATTTTTGCTGATTGGACACTTATTTTTTTGTCATGAAATACTCCTAAAATATCCATTAATAATCCAGGCCTATCGCCAGATAATATTTGAAAAGTAGTGACTTGCTTACTCATATCGTTATCAATTGTAATTTGAGGATTTACAGTAAGTTTTTGTAAACCTTTGGTAAATGACCGTAAGGGTTTAAAATCTTTTTGATCAAGAGCACTCATTACATGTTTAGCTGCTCTTTTCTGTTCGTTTAAATCTAAAACACCTTTATTCAAAAAATTGGTTACCCAAAACACATCAATTACTTGATTGTTATTTAAAGATATTATTCTAGAACTAAGAATATTCGATTGAGAGTGTGTAAACCCCGAAACAATATCTTTTAAAATTCCTGGTCTATTTTTACTTGTGACAACAACAGCACTATATTCTTTATTTTCATAATTAAGAAAATTTACAGAGTTAATAACCTTTGCTTTTTTATTTCTTTGGTAAATTTTAAAGATATCGACGATCATTCTTGATGAAAAGGCTTCCCAGAATTGATTTGGAAATTCATTTATCGAATTTTTTATAAACTTTTTTAAATTAAAATCAGATTTTTGTAATACTGATTTCTTTAAAGATTCTTGAACAGAAGTAGAATAAGTTTTTGTATCTAGACCTCTTTGCAGAAAATCTCTTGCATTATAAAATAAACTTCTAAGCAGGCTTATTCTCCATTCGTTTAGAACGTTTGGTCCGACAGAGGCAATGTCACATAAGGTAAAAAGAAACAATGAGTTTATTTTTTCTTCTGTGTTTGCAATAGAAGTAAATTTAGCAATTGCCTCAGGACTTTGAGTGTCATTTTTAAAAGCTGTATCGCTCATTGCTAAATGATTTTCAACTAACCACAATGTCAATTCTTTTACTTCTTCTGATACAGGAAGTCTTTTTAGGACCTTTTTGGTCAACTCTGTTCCATAAACAGAATGATTTTTTGGCCCCTTCTTTCCAATGTCATGAAATAGTAAAGCGATGTGAAGGGCTTCTCTTGAGGATAGCCTGCTATATATTTCATTATAAAAGGATTTTTGTCTTAGCTCATTTAGGTTGTGCAGTGTTAATAATAAGTGTTCGTCGGTGGTGTAGTGATGATAAATATCAAACTGCACTTGTCCCCAAACTCTGCCAAACTCAGGAAATATTTCGCTAAATAGCTGGGTATCATTAAAATCATGAAGGGCTTGTATAGGATTTTTTTTGGAGACAACAATATTTAAAAATGATTGGAGGTGCTGTTTATTTGTGGTTTTTTTTAAAACTTTTCTTTTTTCCTCGACGGTCTTTAAAAAGCGAGGATGAATGAGTAAATTATGTTCCAAGGATTTTTCAAAGACGTTTGCCCATTTTAGTTGAAGGTTTTTAGCGGTATTATTTTTTAAATTCAGAAAACCTTTTTCAATTATAAATTCTTTTTCTAATGATTTAGTTTTAGTGGGTTTTCTTTTATAAATTGTTTTGATTATTAAATCCTCTGGAAGCTTTGAATAAAAGGCTCTTAAGAGAGAATTAATCTTTGCAACATTCACAAACAAATCTTTCATAAAAATCTCCACTCCTTTTTCCTTCTTTTTATCTTTGTAAGAGAGTTTTTTTGAAACTTTTAATTGATTTTCGATAGATAGAACATCACCTTTGCTTTCGTTAAATAAATGAATAAATGCTCGAATGGTTAAGAGAAATTTCCAAGCATTCTTTAATTCTTTAATTTCCTCTTTGGTATAGATATTAACAGACGTTAAGTCTTCTAATTTATAAATGTTAAACATAAAGATCGATACCCACAGTATGGTATGAATATCTCTAAGACCCCCAATACCCTCTTTGATATTCGGCTCTAAATTACTTTTAATTCCTATTCGATAGTCATGTCTTTCAACCAACTCTATAAGCTTTAATTCGCTGAGCTTTAGGGGATTTTGTTTTCCAATTAAAATCTTAATGGACCGAACAAACTCACCGTATTGAATTTCATCACCAATGATAAATCGACTCTCAACAAATTTTGTAATTGTTTTTATATCTTTCTTAGAGTCGATTAATGCCTGTTTAATTGTTAAGAAAGATATTCCAACTTCTAATCCAATATCCCACAGTGTATTATTTAATTGAGTAATAAAATCTCTTATATTTTTATTAGATTTTTTATAAATAAATAGTAAGTCAACATCACTTTTTGGTGACAAGTCATGTCTGCCGTACCCACCTACAGCGATTAAAGAGAAATCTTCTATTGGATAAATATTATAAATTCCTTTAACTATTTCTTTTACAACTGTATCCACAAGATCTGTATGATTTTTATTAAAATAGAAGCCATCATTAGTTGATGCTAATTTTTGAAATAATTTAACCTTATTTGATTGATACTTCTTTTTTATTTGAGAGATATCTTTCATTAATAAAACTTTAACATTGTATATATGTAATGGTCTCAAGAATCAATTTATGTCATCAATAACTGTTTCAGACGTAATTAGTACTATTCTTCGAGGGCTGAGAGATGTTTATTTTTTGATTAGCTTATATGAATCTACCTCATCAAATAAAAAAAAAATAATCTGTTACCCTAGAAGGCCTTTGAATCCACTTTATACTTTAGCTAAAGTTAGATGGGGCTTGCCAGTTAGGTTTACGTCCTCCCCAGAACTAGCTGACATAGAATTATATTTTTATGACAAAACTAATAGTAACTACCAAGTCTCTGGAAATCCAAAAAAAATAGTAATAAATAAAAATTGCACTGACATCAGTAAATCTAATGTTGATAAAGTTTTCTTAGAGATTTTTGGTTATTCTCTGAGCTTAGATCCAAAAAACTTTCATGGTTCAATTTTAGAAAAATCAGAGCAAAATGCAAAACATGACGGGAAGATTATAAATAGTTCTTCGTTAGGATTTAAAATTTATAAAAATAAGGTTTACCAAAAATTAATTAATAATATTTATAACGAATTTGCTATCGATTATAGGGTCGTATGGGTTAAAGATGAAATTGTATTAGCTTACGTGAAATTTGCTCAAAAAGAATATCGCTTTAAATCTAAAACTGTTTATTCAAAAATAGTCTCAATTTGTTCTTTATTTGAAAATGAAGAGATTAGTTTAATAAATGAATTTTGTAAAAAATTTAAACTAGATTTTGGGGAGTTAGACATTTTAAGAGATAGGGATACGAAAAAAATTTACATTGTTGATGTCAATAAAACTGCTTGGGGTCCGCCAGATAAGATTTCACTTGAGGATGGAAAAAAAGCTATTGCACTTATTAATGACAAGTTTAGAAAAAGCTATTTAATCTAACCCTCTCTATTAATTTAGAGAGGGTAAAATAAATATTACTAATCAATTATAACTTCGTAAATAGCAGTTGAACCCGAAAGTTCATAGGCTCCAATCAATAAAGGAGTTCCTTTTCTGACATGATAAAGTGGAGGTGTCTTGTCGGCAGGTATAAAAACTAATGATTCAGGAGATATGTCACCACCAGTTTGTTTTGTACCATCTCCAAAAAAGTTTCTACCATTAAAATATCCAAGAAATTTTGGTTTTACCATACCAGTAATATCGTACATCATGATACCGCCCTGTCTTTCAAGACCTACAAAAGCTATTGTTCTTCCATCAATTTCTCCAACTGTAAGAGCCTCTGGCTCTGCACCTTTATCGTCACTTCTGTCATCAAAAGATCCCGCATCCTCATTCCAGTTAAAAAAACCTGAAAACGCTGTTCTAACAGCAATATCATTACCGCTATCATAAATAATTTGTCCGGTATTACCGTCTAAAATTGAAAAAGATCTTCCGCCGTAGGTATAGATTTCTTCATAAAAACCGTCACCATCAGCATCTCCCATAGTAGTAGTTGTTTTTAACCTACCGAGATTTGATTTTTTTTGTAGCTCTGAGGCATTAGGAAAGACTGAAGGGTCTAAAGTTAAATCAGCGACCCTTACCTCTTCTGAGAATCCATCGTAATCTTTTGCATCTCCCTCATTAGCCATTAAAACATAATCATACATTTCACCATTAATCTCTTTACTGACAACTACCATGGTGTCTGGTTGATACATTCCTTTAACCGGCCAAGGCTGTATATTAACTCTGTTATCCTTATTCGAAGCATCAAGAGCGGACTGAGACCAATCTTTATAGCCTAAACCAAAGTAATCAGTAACTATGCCCAAACTAATATCTATCTTTGCAATAACGTTATTTTCTTGAAGAGCTACATAAGCTCTTTTAGAGTCACCGCTAACTGCTATAAACTCTGGTTCAGCATCATACAAAAAAGATGATCCAGGTTTTACAATTCTGCCACCCTCTGGAGCCCCATTGTAATAAAAGTTTATATTTCTGATTTTATCTTCACTAGGGCCAACAAACCATTTGTTTAAATCAATAATTGAAACAGATCCTTTGGGATCAACAGTGTAGTCATCATTTGGCTCACCCTCATTGGCGACCAATGCATATTTCCCATCCGGAGTAAATACAACATTATCAGGCAGCGCACCTACTGAGTACCCAAAAGCCAATTTTAATGTATTAAGATTATAGAACAAAACAGCACCATTGTCTTGTTTGTCTTCTGCCTCGATTGCTAAAGCAAGCAAACCTGCTTGTTCTGAAACAGCAACACTGTTTATTCCACCAACACCTGCTCTTGGTTTGATTGAAATTAATTTTTCTGTATATGGTAATCTTGTAATATCTAAAACATCTATAGATTTTGTTAGATTGTTTGTTACAAATATTCTGTTTCTTTGAGAGTCGTAAGCTAAAATTTCTGATCCACCTTCGTCCCATGAAAAAGTTGAATAGCCTGAGATTTTATTAAGTTCCAATGCATTTACATTGAAAAAAACAAAGCTTAAAAGCATTGATAATAATAATTTCATTATTTTTTCTCCAAATACCAAAGAATATTAGATTTATTGATTATGTAATTTTAATTAAAAAAATATTAATCTAATATTAAAATTTTCTAATTAGGTTATAAAGCTGTTCAGTTTTGCCTGATTTTGGTACTTTTTGAATAGACGAAACCTTTTTTTGCTCTGCCAATGTTAAAGATTTAAGATCAAGCTGTTTTAATAAAAAAGAAGAACCCTTAGTTATAGAGTATAAAAAATTTAATACACACCCAATCTGATAAGCTAACTTTTTTTCGTCACTTGATAAATAAGATAAATAGGTACTTAATTCTTTTTCAATAACCCTTTGGTCTAAGATATTTTTCGTGTGCCTTAAATACACTAAATATGCAATAAATACTTTTTCTGATTGTTCTATTCCTACTAGAGGACTATTTAATATTAGGTTGAATGCATAAGAAGCTCTAATTTTGGCTGTTTGCTCCCATCCCAAATCTGAAATAATGCATGAGAGTTTTATTACTCTCAGTTGGTTAGGGGACATTTTTAAATTTATAAATTTTAAATAAACATTTTTAATCCAAGCAAAAGTCTTTTTATTAAATATTAAAAAACGACATCTACTTTTAGCTATTAATTCTAAAGAAATTTCAGTTGGATCTAAAAGCCTTTGCTTTTTGGGAAGATTTTCGTAAATGAAACCCTCTCTAATCCCGTATCTTGGATAAATAAACTGCTCGCAGTTTGATAATTTTAACACCTTGTCCAATACTTCTATTGCAATATGAATATGTTTTATTCTGTCGACAGAAATTTTCGGAATTTTTTGTAGGTCGTCAATCCCAATTTTTTGTAATTCTGATTTTAATTCATAAAAATTTTTCCGAGAGATACTCAAGTTGTGTATTTCATTAAAGGGCAATTTATTAAAATAAATATAACATCTTGCAATTGTCCTAAATGCTCCACCAATTAAATAGAAGATTTTTTGATTTTTATGTTTTGAATTTATTTCTTTGTTAATTTTTTTATGCTCTTTATGTTCTTTAGTGAAGTTTAATATACCCAAAGGAAAAGAAGATATATTTTTAATTTTATGTGGTGTTATTTGTGCTAATTCAAGACTGCCACCTCCCATATCAATAATGGTCCCATTGGCCCTAGGTATTGCAGAACGAACGCCTAGTGTGGCATAGGAGGCCTCTTGTCTTCCAGATAAAGTTAAAACTTTTCCCTTAAAAACTTTTTGTATCTTATTTGTAATTTGTTTTTTGTTAGAAGCATTTCGAATTGCTGCAGTACACAAAGCGACAGAGTGGTTAGGTTTTATTTCTTCAATTATTGAGTTAAAAAAAATTATTGAGTTGATACATTTTTTTTCAGCCTCTTTGCTGATCAATTTTGTTTTTGGAAGGTATTCACCTAACCCACAAAAAAATTTTTTATTATAGAGCACATCAGGGCTTCTCATATTGCCCCTAAATACACACAATCTTACTGAATTTGACCCTATATCTATTACTGCAATAGAATCTTTTTTATTAAGCATATTATATTGCATATATTTAACAGATGATTGAAAAAAAACTATTTTTATTACGTCACGCTAAATCCTCTTGGAAAAATTTAGAATTAGACGATCATGAAAGACCATTATCTGAGAGGGGGATTTTTAGTTGCAAAGTAATGGCAACGCATATTTTTAAAAAACTAAATTTTAAAGATATCTCAATTTTTTCATCGAATTCAAAAAGAACACAAGAGACTTGCAAAAAAATATTTAAAGACTCAATTAAAGTTA
>CACMWO010000014.1 GCA_902617465.1 uncultured Alphaproteobacteria bacterium
CTCTATTGAGAGAAGTATCAAAAAGAACTATTGAACTCAGACATTATGACTCTCAAATAATTGGAGGTATTGCTCTTTATCATGGATTTGTTGCTGAAATGAAAACTGGAGAAGGCAAAACACTTGCCGCAACAATTCCAATTATATTAAATTATGTCTTAAATAAAAAAGTTCATTTAATTACTGTTAATGATTATTTAGCGAAAAGAGACTCTCTTTGGATGGGACCAATTTTTGAATACTTAAACATAAGCTGTTCATACATTCAAAACAGCCAAACTGTTGAAGAAAAAGTAAGTAGCTATAAATCTCATGTCGTATATGGAAATAATAATGAATTTTGCTTTGATTATCTGAGAGATAATTTAAGAGGCATCAATCAACCAAAAATGCAAAATGAACATCATATAGCTTTAATTGATGAGGCTGACTCTGTACTAATCGATGAGTCAAGGTCACCTTTAGGTATTTCAGGACCTGTGAAGACTCCCATTAAACTTTTTAAATTATGCTATGAAATTACTCAAGACCTCCTAAAAAGCGATGTTGAGATAAATGAAGAAAGAAAAAATGTTTTGCTTATAGACAGCGGTATTAAGAAAATAGAATTCAACTTAAAAAAAATTAACTTTTTAAAAGGAAATAGTTTGTTTGATAATGAAAATTTAGAGGCTTATCAAATCATAAATCAATCACTTAAAGCACGTTTTTTGTATGAAAGAGACAAAGATTATGTTGTAAAAGATGGTCAAATTATTGTCATAGATGAGTTCTCAGGTAGATTAGCAGAAGGAAGAAGGTTTGGTGAGGGTCTTCATCAATCTTTGGAAGCCAAAGAGAATCTTAAAATACAAGAAGAGAGTATTACTTTAGCAAGTATAACTTTTCAAAATTATTTTAAAAAATATCAAAAGTTATCTGGAATGACAGGTACTGCTCTCACTGAGTCAGAAGAGTTTTTGGAAATATATGGCTTGAGTGTAATAGAAATACCTACTCATAAACCTATGGTCAGAATTGATCAAAATGATCAAATTTATAAAACTTCGGATGAAAAATACAAAGCTGTTTTAGACTTAGTGAAAGAAAAATATGAAAAAGGTCAACCAATATTAGTTGGCACAACTTCAATTGAAAAATCAAATTTTATTTCAAATATATTAAAAACTAACAATATTCCTCACAATGTTTTAAATGCAAAAAATCATGAGAATGAGGCTGAAATTATTGCTTTAGCAGGCAAACCGTCTCAAGTAACGGTTGCTACTAATATGGCAGGTAGAGGTACCGATATTAGATTAGGTGGTAATCCAGAAATAGATAAAAATTTTAATGAGAATGATTACAACAAGGTAATTGATTTGGGTGGGTTATGTATTTTAGGCACTGAAAGGCACGAAAGTAGAAGAATAGATAACCAATTAAGAGGAAGGTCTGGAAGACAGGGAGATCCTGGACAAAGTATATTTTTTGTCTCTTTAGAAGATGACCTGATGAGAATTTTTGGATCAGAAAAACTTCAATCTATGCTTTCAACATTAGGTCTTAAAAAAGGAGAAGTTATTGAACATAAATGGTTAACTTCATCAATAGAAAGAGCGCAAAAAAGAGTTGAGGGTCATAATTTTGACATTAGGAAACAATTATTAGAGTTTGATAATATTATTGATAAACAAAGAAATATAATTTACTCCAAAAGAGAAACTATTATTAATGAAGATATAATAAATTTTATTCAAGAAACTGAGGATGAATTTATATCTAATTTGTTAGAAAGTGAAAAAGAAGAAATTAAGAATTTCTCAGACTTGTTGTCTTTCATTAAACAAGAAGAAAATGGTAATAAAGACCATTATCTGTCTTCATTTAAAAAAATTAAAGATGAAAATTATGCAAAACATACAAATGCTTATATTTTTATACTAAGACAAGTAAGCCTTTCTATTTTAGATAAAAATTGGCATAACCATATTCAAGAGCTTACAAATATACGCATGTCTGTTAGTCTCAGCGGATATGGAGGGAAAGATCCAGTTAATGAATTTCGTAAGGCTTCTTTGAGTGCATTCAATCAACTAATATATGAAATACAAAAACAAATGGTATTAGTCTTAAATAATATAAGGGTTGAAAAAAAGACTGAAAATCAAGAAGAGAAAAAAATTGAACCCATTACAAAAAAAATTGGAAGAAATGATCCTTGCCCCTGTGGGTCAGGGAAAAAATACAAACAGTGCCATGGAGGTAATAACTTAAACAATATAATTTAAATATCGATTATTTCTTTTCTTTATCAATTCCTCTTTTGATAATAATTTGAGATCCTCAATACTTTTTATTAAATTAACTTTAAGATCATTTGATACCTTATCAAAATGCCTATGAGCTCCTCCAACTGGCTCTTCTATAATTTGATCAATAATTTTTAATTCTAGGCAATCTTTTGCCGTTATTTTAAGAGAATTAGATGCTGTCTCAGCAAAATCAGAGGATTTCCAAAGTATTGAAGAACAACCCTCAGGAGAAATAACAGAATAAATTGAATTACTTAGCATTATGACAATATCGCTTGTAGCTAGAGCAATTGCGCCACCTGATCCACCCTCACCTATGACAATTGAAATACATGGTGTTTCACAATTTAGGGATACTTTCATTGATTGGGCAATTGCCTCAGCCTGTCCCCTTTCCTCAGCGTCCTTACCAGGGTAAGCTCCAGATGTATCCACAAAACAAATTAAAGGTAAATTTAATTTTGAGGCTAATTTCATAATTCTTTGGGACTTTCTATAACCCTCTGGTTTTGCCATACCAAAATTATGTTTTAACCTCGTGTTCATATCATTACCCTTTTCAGTGCCTAGTACTATGACAGGTAAGTTATCTAAAAAAGCAAAACCTGAGATTATGGCATTATCTTCAGAATAAAGTCTATCTCCATAAAGAGGTGTAAATTTATTAAAAATACTATCTATATAACCTTTTGTTTTAGGTCTATTTGGATGTCTTGCAAGTTTGACAATTTGCCAAGGAGATAAATTAGAGTAAATTCTGTTTAATTCTGTTTGTTTTTTTTTCTCAATATCTTTAATTTTTCCATCTACATTTATATCACTCTCTTTTGACAGCTTTATTAAAGATTGTATTTCCATATCAAATTTTTCCAATTTTTCTTCAAAATCTAAGTAAAACATTTTTAGGACTATAATTTATTTTTTAGTGGATGATAAGAGTCTAAAACTCTCTTTTTCATTGACTTTGCGACTTTAGTATAAATTTCTGTAGTTGAAATACTTGAGTGACCTAAAAGTTTTTGTATGTGCCTAATATCAGCGTTATTTTCTAACATAGTGGTAGCAAATGAGTGTCTAAAAACATGAGAAGACAATTTATCTTTAATTATTGAGTCGCTATGACAATTTTCAAGAAATTTATTAACTGATCTAGCAGAGATCTTTTTATTATTTAAAGTAAATACAAATTGATTTTTTTTTCCTAAATTTTTCAAAAGCTCTAAATAATTCTTAATTACGTATACTTTTCTCTCTTTGGAACCTTTTCCATAAATGTAAATAGAATTATCTTGATAGTTAATATCTGACCATTTTAAATTTAGTGCTTCAGATATCCTCAAACCTGATAAATAAATTAATTTTAGTACTAGAATATAAAGTTCTTTATTAGTCTGTTTTGAATGATACAAATTCATGAATATTTGCTCCATTTGTAGTTTTGATATGGCATTTGGAATTTTTTTTAATATTGATAAGCTTTCGAATTCCTGAAAATTGATTTGTTCAATTATTTTTTCAGATTGAAGAAATTTCAAAAAATTTTTTAATGTTGAAATTTTTCTATTAATGCTAGATGTTTTCAAATTTTTTTTTCTTAAATGAGTAATATATAATTTAATCTTAACATTAAGACTGCTAACTTTTTTGTCCTCAGTAGAGAAAAATTGATCTAGATCAACTAAATAATTATTAACAGTGTTTCTTGAAAGATTTTTTTCAGAAATTAAAAATTGTTTATATAAGTCTTTGTATCTCTCATACTTCATAAATTAATTAAATGTGCTCTAAAGGCTAATTTTATTAACTCATTTTTTAAATACTCATTATCTATAATGTAATTATTTAAAAAGTATAAATCGAATTCATTTATCGAATAAAATTTCTCACTTAAATTGACATAATAAATGTATGAGTCAATTAAATTTAAATTTTCTGCTAAACTTGCTAAATACACAGGATTAACTGAAATTGTATCTGTCTCAGTTAATTTTAGATTATCGCTCTCTACAAAATTTATATTTCTATTTAAAAATAAAAACTTCATCAAAGGACTATCAATACTCTGGTTATTATCTGCGTAGTATTTATTATCGAAGTTTTTAATTAAATAGTTCTTTAAAGCTGTTGCTATATCATTGTTTTCAATTAAGCCGTTAGGGACATCCTTTAATAAAATTAATAAATTTTCTAAAAAACTTGAATTTTCATAAAGTGATAAAAGCATTAAACCATTGATATAATTTAAGTTTCTTGAGGTGATTCTCATTTCACTAAATTGATCATTAACTAATCTGGATACATCATATAAATCTAATTGTAATAAAGAAATATAGCTCTCTAAAATTTCAAGTTTTTTATTATAATTAATATTTTTTTGCATTTTTTCATACATAGCTAATTCTTTAGGTTTAACTTTTAACATTTCTAGCATAGATAAATATTGTGATTTATTTATGACTCTATTTTTAAAAAGGTAATTTATTTGATAAAGATCAATCGTATTTGATTTGAGATATATCTCTAATTCAAGAGCGTTATTTATTTCATCTATATTGACTTTAATACTATTAGAAATCAATGCAATATATTTATCAATTAATCCTAATTCACTTAAGTTGTATTTGACTTCAATTGTATTATTTTTGAGAAAGTCTACCAAAAATTTTGTGTTTAGTTTTTCAAAATCTTTTTGATCATAAATTTCAATTATAAAATTAATCTGCTCAAATTGATTATCTTTTATTAAGCATAAGATATTATAGACCAAAATATCATCAAATTTTTTTTGAAGATTATCCAATTCAAATAAATATTGACACAATTCATTAAATTGATTTGAGTCGAATAAGTAAGCTAAATATGCTTCATTATTATTTGGGTTTTTGAATTCTTCAAAAATAACTTTTTCAAACAAATTTGAGTTAATTTGGTATCTATAGTTTTTTTTATTGAATAAATTTATTTTTTCGAAAAAAAAATCATTTTCATTTGAATATTCAGGATAAATAATATTATTTGTCAAGGGATCAAACAAAGAGTAAAAAAAATTATTATTATTTTCTGTGGAGTTTATAAGTTTCAGAAGAGTTTCTTCTTTTTTAATTGATGAAATTATATTGTTTTGTGAGAATGATTGCTCTTGAAATATGACTTCCTCATTAAGTTTTTCTGCCTTTAATGGGAAAACTAATATTAACAAAAAAAAAATGAGATATTTCATGTGAACTGATCTATTGGAATGTCATATACCTTTTCTTTTGATGGTGCAGGTATTTTTATGGAGTTAATTAAAACAAAACCTAATAAAATTAGTACAATAATCACTGATAGTATTGCTATTTTTCTCATAATTATTAATTTATTGGTTTTTCATATTATATATTTAAAACATATCAAATAACAATGGTGAAAAAAAAATATGAAAAAATATGTGTAATTGGTATGCCAGGCTCGGGAAAATCTACAATTGGTCGGGCATTATCTGATTACTTAAATTTTGATTTTTATGATACCGACGAACAAATTGAAATAGAAAGTCAATTGAAAATAAAGGACATATTTGACAAAGAGGGTGAAGAGCATTTTAGAAAATTAGAGAGATCTATATTCAAAAAATTGATTTTGAAGAAAAAAATTGTTGTTTCTACTGGTGGAGGGATAATTTTAAAAAATAAAGACCTATTAAAGCAAACATTCAATATATATTTGAAATGTGATTTAGAAACTTTAATTAAAAGAACTTCTAGAAATAAAAATAGGCCCCTATTAAAAAATAATGTTGAGAAAAATATAAAAATACTTTTCAATGAAAGAAAAGAAATTTACAATGAAACTTCTGATTTTACAATAAATGCAAACAGTAATACTCAAAAAACTATTAAAACTATATTAGAACATTTAAACTAATGAACATAAGAAAGATAATTGATAAACGCATACATGAAATTGAATTTTTAAAAATAACTCAATTAGAAAAAAAATTAATTAATAATATTTCAAATCTCGATATTTTAATATTTGATAGTAATATTGTAAAAAATACTTTAATTAAAAAACTTTTAAAAAAATTTCCTAAAAGATGTTTTGTTATTAAGGGCCATGAGAAAATTAAAAATATTCAGAACTATTCGTCTTTAATTGAGAAAATAATTAAATCAGGAGTTCAACGTAAAACTATAATTTATTCTTTTGGTGGTGGAACACTAGGAGATCTTTCTGGCTTTTTAGCATCCACTATATTAAGAGGTGTTGAGCACGTAATGATACCCACCTCTCTTTTAGCAATGGTAGATAGTTCAATTGGTGGTAAGACAGGGATTAATAGCAAATTTGGTAAAAATTTAATTGGAACCTTTTATCTACCAAAAAAAGTATTTATATGTTCAGATTTTCTAAGAAGTTTACCAAAAAGGGAAATTGCATGTGGATATGCAGAAATAATAAAATATAGCCTTATTCATTCAAAACAACTTCATAAGCTTCTTATTAAGAGATCCAAGGATGACATGAATAAAATTATTAAACTCTCAATTAACTCAAAATTAAAATATATCAGTGATTTTAGAGAAAAATTGAAATCTAAAAATTCTAGAGCAATTCTGAATTTTGGACACACTATTGGTCATGCTATTGAAAATTCAAATTTTTATAAAGGTGATCTAAAACATGGAGAAGCGATATCTCTAGGAATGATTTTAGAATTAAAAATTTCTAGTCTATTAAATTACTATCCTAAAAAAGTTGATGGTTTAATTGAAATTTTAAAAAAATACAATTTACCTATTAACTACAGCAAATATGTAAATAAAAAGACTATTCCATCTTTAATAAAAAAAATTACATTTGATAAAAAAGTTATAAACGAAGATGTTAATATTGTTCTCATTAAAAAAAATGGAGGTTTTATTAAAAAGATTTCAATTAGAGATCTTAAATCTATTCTTAATCAAATAAAATAATGACTTTAATTGTTATTATAAAAATTTTAGCGATAATTTTATTACTCTTATTATCAGCACTTTCCTCTGGTTCGGAAACTGCTTTAACTGCAGTATCGAAACAGCGAGCTCATAGACAAAAAGAGAAAGGAGCTAAAAATGCGAATTTCATTTTAAAAATTAAAGAATTCAAAGATGAATTTATTACGGGAATCTTACTTGCTAATAATCTATTTAATATTTTAGCTACAGCTTTAATGACAGAATTACTTGTTTCAGAATTTGGCGGTTTAGGAGTTTCCGTTGCTACAATTTTTATGACATTAATGATTGTTATATTTTCTGAAGTTACTCCCAAAATTTTTGCAATTAACAAACCGATGACTTTTGCACTAAAAGTTTCTAAGTTTTTTTACTTTTACACAAAATTAATTAAACCAATTGTAAATCTTATTAATAAAGTTTCAAACAAAATTATTAAATTGATTGGATTAAATTTAAATGCAGACCAATCAAAAATTATAGAAGAGGAGTTTGAAGGAGCTGTTCAATTACAAAAACAATACTCAAAAGATGGTGAGTATGAGGCTGATTATATGAGTAATATTCTTGAGTTAAAAAAATTAAAAGTTGATGAGCTAATGACTCACAGAAATGAAATTCTATTCATTAACCTGGATGATCCCTTTAAACAAAATTTTAAAGCAATAAGTTCATCAACATTTACAAGAATACCAGTTATAAAGGGAGATTTTAATAATCTTATTGGAATTATAGATATCAGAGATTTTTTAAAAGACTCCTCTTTAGAAGAGTCAAATGAAAGTATCGAAAGAAATACTTTTCATCCAGTTTTTATTCCCCAAAACAAACTTGCGATGAAACAACTTATTGATTTCAAATCTTCTAGAGAACATATGGCTTTAATAGTAGATGAATATGGGGAAATACAAGGTTTAATTACATTAGAGGATATTATTGAGGAGATAATTGGAGAAATTTTTGATGAAACTGACACTGATGAAACATATCTAGAGAAAATTGACTCTAATAATTATTTATTTAATGGAAATGCTAGTGTAAGAGAAATTAATAGAAGTCTGGATATCAACTTACCTGATCAATTTGTGACATTATCAGGCTTAATTCATGATTTAGCTAAAGAAATCCCTAAAGTTGGAAAGGTTTTCTTTATTGAAGATGTAAAATTGCAAATTATCTCTAGATCAATTAACAAAATTAATAAGGTTAAGCTATCTATTTGATATTTTTATTTCTAGGGAGTGTAGGCCAGATTTAAAAACTGACTCTAATTTTTCATGAATTGTTCTATGAATATCTATTTTTTTCAGATTATTTTTATTCAATATTCTGAGCTCTACATGAGTTAACATGGTTGATGTATTTTCTACACCAACATGTCCCATATGTTTTTCACTGTTGTTAATAATTTCTAAAATTTCAAATTCACTAATATCTTGTAAAAGGATTTTAATATTATTTAAATTCATAATTAAATCTTAAATGAATAAAAAAAATAAAATAGAAAATTTATGCAATCATCCAAATTGTAAAGAGGAAGGTGTTTATAAAGCACCTATAGACTATGATAATTCAGGTAATTATCAGTTGTTTTGTATTGAACATATTAAAGAGTTTAATAAAAAGTGGAATTACCATAAGAAAATGGATGCAAATGAAATTGAAAACGATATTCGTTTTGACACCATCTGGAGAAGACCCACAAGCTCTTTTGGATCGGGGAGAAAGTTTTATAATTTTACGATCAATGGTGAGGATATGGGCACATTTGATAACCCTGCTGGATTTCAGCCTCAATCAAATAAATTGTTAAAATCCCTTAGTATTTTAAAATTAGATATAAATACAGACTTAAAATTGATAAAGAAAAGGTATAAAGAACTAGTCAAAGAGCATCATCCAGATGTAAAGGGTGATAGTAAAAAAGTTATTGATAAATTTAGAGAAATAGTAGAAGCATATAACTACTTAATTGAAAGATACAAAAAATGAATAAAATCGAGGCTCTCAAAAAAAAGGATAATTTACAAATTTCTGATGTATCATCCAAAGAAGTCTTTAGCATTCAAACAGATATAAAAGTTCCAAAATTTAATGAAGCTAGTGAATATTGCCCTAAATTAGATACAAACTACGTATTTGATGAAAGTACAACGATTGCTATTTTGCTTGGTTTAAAATTCAATAAACGAGTTTTCTTACAAGGTTTGCATGGAACTGGAAAGTCTTCTCATATTGAACAAGTTTGCGCAAGATTAAACTGGCCGTGCATAAGAGTTAATTTAGATAGTCATGTATCGAGAATCGATCTTATTGGAAAAGATGCAATAGTTTTAAAAGATAACAAACAAGTAACAGAATTTCAGGAAGGTATCCTTCCTTGGGCATTTCAAAATAACGTTTCTTTAGTTTTTGACGAATACGATGCAGGTCGACCAGATGTAATGTTTGTTATTCAAAGAATACTTGAAGCTGAGGGAAAGTTAACTCTTCTTGACCAAAGTAAGGTGCTTTCACCTCATCCTTATTTTAGGCTATTTGCTACTGCTAACACTGTAGGTCTTGGGGATACCTCTGGGATTTATCATGGAACAAATCAGATCAATCAAGGTCAAATGGATAGATGGAATATAGTTGCAAAATTAAACTACCTTGATGAGGATAAAGAAATAGAAATTATTTCAAAAAAAGTTTCTGCAAACAATGAAGAGAAGAAAATAATAGCTTCTATGGTTCAAATGGCAAATTTAACAAGAAAAGGTTTTGAACAAAAAGATATATCTATTGTCATGAGCCCTAGAACTGTAATTATGTGGGCAGAAAATTATAAAATTATTAAAGATATTAAAAACTCTTTGAAGTTTACTTTTTTAAATAAATGTGACGAAAGTGAAATAGATATATATAAAGAATATTTCCAAAGAACCTTTGCAATTGATATCTAATTGTCCGAGAAACAACTTAATATTCCCAGGCTAATTTCAAATACACTCAATTCTGTTAATAAAACCATATCGGAAAACAAAGAATTAAAAATAAATGTAAATTCAAATATCGTTTTAGAGAAAGATGATACTTTAAACCTTCCTTCAATCTCAAATATTTTCAATTACGAGGATATGCGTGGTGCAGCAGACTCATTTGCTCTTAAAAAAAAATACCATGATGAAAAACTGTTAAACCAAATAACATCTAAAAATATAGATATTAGAGAAGAAATTATTTTCCTAGAGCGTTTACGATATGAGACATATGGCTCAAAACCCTTCAAAGGTATTATAAAAAACATTGAGAATAAATGGTTTAAAAGATTAGAGGTATTAAAATTAAAAAAACAAAAAGACTCTAAAGATTTATTTTATTTTACCTTAACGCATTTTTACATTGATTTAGTAAACAGTAAAATGTGGAAATCAAATAATAATCATTTAAAGAATATTACTTCTAAAGACAATATATCAAAATTTTATCACACACTTCAAAAATTATCTCAGAATATTCAAGACCAAAAAGAATATTTAAACTTATCGGTAGATTTACTCAGAATTATTTTTCCATCAGTTGAGGATGAAAGCCAACCAGATGATAGAGATCTCGAAGAGGGAAACGATGAAGAGGATTTTAATCAACAACAAAACCAAGAGGAAAATCAAGCCCAAAAACCTGAAGAAAGCCAATTAGAAGAAAATATGCATACTCCAGAAAATGACTCAGATAATAGTCAGTCTAGTGTCCAGGGAGAAGAAATTGATATTGAAATTTCTGATCAACAAATTGAAGATATTTTTAAGTCAATTGATAGTTATAGAAACCTTAATCAAAATTATAAAGCTGCTACTAATCAATATGATGAAATCATAGAAGCAATTAAACTATGTGATCATGAAGAGTTAGTGGCTCTAAGAAGGCAACTCGATGAAAAATGTGATTTATATCAAAAGCAAATATCAAGATTAGCAAATAAATTGTATCGAAAGCTTCAATCAAAACAAAATAGGTCATGGAATTTTGATTTAGACGAAGGTGTTCTAGATACTTCAAAACTTACCAGGGTTATAACTAATTCAAATAGTTCTCTCTCTTTTAAAAAAGAAAAAGAAATTAAATTTGAAGATACAACCGTAACTTTGTTAATTGATAATTCAGGATCAATGAGAGGAAAACCTATTATGATAGCTGCTTTAACAACTGATATGATTGCTGCTACTTTAGAAAAATGCAAAATCAAAGTTGAAATTCTTGGTTTTACAACAAAAGCATGGAAAGGTGGAAAAACTCGAGAGCATTGGCTCAAAAATGGAAAGCAGAAAAATCCTGGAAGACTTAATGACCTAAGACATATTATTTATAAATCTGCTGACCAAAACTCAAAAAAATCTAAAATAAATTTAGGCCTAATGTTAAAAGAGGGTCTTTTAAAAGAAAATATTGATGGCGAAGCACTTCTTTGGGCTAGTTCTAGAATTTCGAAAAGGCCTGAAAGTAGGAAAATACTAATTGTTATATCTGATGGCGCACCTGTAGATGACTCAACACTGTCAGTAAACAACAGTAATTATTTAGAAAAACACCTAAAAAGTACTATTCTTGCTATTGAAGAGAAATCAAACATTGAACTATTAGCAATCGGTATAGGTCATAACGTAGGTCAGTATTATAGTAAAGCTATTACCATTCATGATGTAGAAGAGCTAGGTGGAATTATGTTTGAAAAAATAGAGTCATTATTCGACTAAATTAGACAAGATTTTATTCTTATACTCTTCAAATCTATCCTCATTTATAGATAATCTTATTTCTTCAAAAAACTTATTCATAAACCAAATATTGTATATTGATAAGATGGTCATACCGAGCATCTCATTAGCTTTAAACAAATGATGTATATAAGATTTTGAAAATTTATTTATTTCCTGTAATTCACAACCTTCATCAATACTAGAATGATCGTCTTTAAATTTTGAGTTGTTTAAATTAATTCCTTTACTACTTAGTTTTGACATCATAATACCATGTCTGGCAATCCTTGTAGGTGATACACAATCAAATGTGTCATATCCAGAGCTTACACCATGCAAAATATCATCTAGTCCTCCAATTCCTAGAATATGAATAGGTTTTGATTTATCTATATAATTTTCACAGATAGAAAAGATATCGTACATCTGATTTTTTGTACTCCCCAAAGAGCCACCTATTGCAAGTCCATCAAAATTTTTTGAGCATGTTTCTTCACATGCGATCTTTCTTAAATCCTCATAAACACCACCTTGTATGATACCATATAGTGACTGTTTTCCTGAGGAACCAAAGGTTGAGTTATACTTTTTAAATTTTGAGTCAAAAGAATTTTTACATCTTGCTGCCCAGCGATGACTCATGTACATAGACTTTTCTGTATATTTTTTTGAAACATTAAAAGGCGTACATTCATCTAAGACAAAAATCAGATCAGCGCCAAATTCACGTTGTAATTCAATTGATCTCTCAGGTGATAAAAATACTTTATCTCCATTTATATAATTTCTAAATGATGCACCATCCTCAGTTATTTTTATGAGAGATTTTCTCTTTGCATTATTGTTTTTTCCTTTAATTTCCTCTGAAACTGACCCATATCCTAGTGAAAATATCTGATATCCCCCACTATCAGTCATCATAGGTCCATTCCAATCAGTAAAACTCTGTAAACCCCCTTCTTTTGATATGACCTCTGGACCTGGTTGAAGCATTAAATGGTATGTGTTTGAAAGAATAATTTGTGTTCTAGCTATTTTTAATTGAGAGGGGAGTACAGATTTAACAGTGGCCTTGGTACCACAAAAAATAAATGAAGGTGTATTGATTTTACCATGTGCTGTATTAATTAATCCAAGTCGAGCATTTGATAATTTTGACTTTTTTTTTACTTGAAAAAAATTAGTCAAATTTAGGTGGCAAAAAGATCTTCGCTAAATATATAAAGATTGTGTCAAATAGACTTAATAGAATTCTAAGTAAATAAATACCTATTCCATAAGAAATAATTAGATCAAATAAAGGCACTGGGTTAGAAGATAAGATATTAAATGCAAGAACACTAAATATAATATTATCAATAAATTGTGATACAATTGTTGATGCATTATTTCTAAACCAAAGGTTAGTATTTTTATTTTTTAAATAAGAAAATATAAAAATATCAATTTTTTGACTTATAAAAAAAGCACAAATACTTCCAACTATTATTGGGAACTGTGGTAGGAAGATAGTCATAATTGACTCATGCATACCATAGCTCCAAGACCATGCAGGATGCTCATCAGGATTAATTGGAGCCATAGATATTGTTAAAAACATAAGTACGGTTGAAAATAAGTATGCTGCAATACCAAGGTATATACATTTAGTTGCAGTTTTTTTATCAAAATATTCATTCAATATGTCAGTACAAAGAAATATAGAAATAAACAAAACAGTTCCTAGGGCCATAGGTTCAGGAAAGAAAGGAAAGTCTACAACTTTAAGAACTTGAATATTAGCTAATATGATTGCAATCGCTACATATACATAAATACCTGTCTTTCCGAAGAACTTAAGTGATAGTAAAATTGAAAAATAACAAAATATGATTTGAAATAACCAGATAATTACAACTGAAGAGTTATTTAAGTTATTTGATAAATTTAAAAATAATTCTTGAAACATCTAGCTAGCTTTTTTGCTAATGTTTTTTTCGATTTGTTTTTTTATTTTTAAGGCTTTATCGGTTAAAGATCGTGAACTGGTTTTATTTAAATATTGATCTAAACCCCCATGTTTATCTATAGTTCTAAGTGTAGATGAGGCTATTCTTAGTCTAAATTTTCTTTGTAAAGACTCACTGAATAGAGTGACACTGTTTAAATTAACCATAAAGCGCCTTTTAGACTTAATATTAGAATGGCTGACGTTATGACCAGTTTGGTGTTTTTTTCCAGTTATATCGCAAGATCTAGACATGAGATGAGTGTTATATTACAAAAGTTTCTTTTTTACAATAATAGTTTCTTATAGTTTTAGGTCACTTATTGCATATTTTGGTTTGTACTGTTTAATTAAATCTTTGATTTCTGGTCCGTTATTTAATTGGGATCTATGAATGCCATTTTTAATCCAAAGTGTATCAAATTTCATTTTGTTACCACCATCTATATCATGCCAAAGAGAGTCTCCAATTACTAAAACTTTGTTTTTATTTTTTATTTTAAAATTCTTCATTATGTTTTCATAAATAGGTTTGTGAGGTTTGCCGTATCTAAATACTATTCCACCTAAATCTGAGTATAAATTTGCTATAGTACCACCACACATAGAGAGATTATTTTTATTGTGAACTAAATAATCTGGGTTAGCACATAACAAAGGTAAATTAAATTTTAACATTTTATCTAGCTCTTCCGCAAAATCTAAAATTGTTAAACCATCTTTTAAATCTGCAATCATTGCAAAATTTGCTTTTTCAATGTTATTAGTACAGTCTAAATTAAAATAATTTATTTTTTCTTTCGGTAATTTTATAGGGAAACATTTTTTTCCATATCTATTATAAATATCTTTTTCTAAAAAATTCAATGCTATTTGCCCACTAGTAATACAATAATCATACAAATTATTGCTTATACCTAATTTATCTAAATTTTTTATAGAAAATTCTGTTGGTCTTGAGGAATTAGATACTAAGATGACACATTTATTTTTCTTTTTTAAAAAACTTAAACATTCTTCTGCTAGAGGAAACTTGATACTTCCATTATGTAAAACACCCCATTGATCAAAAAGAAAATATTCATAATCATTAATAACTTTTTTAAAAGAAGAAATAGATTTCAAGAGTATTGTCCTATTACCTCAGAAATATTTCTAAATCCTTGTTGTTGAATTAAATTTATTAGATCGTAAGTCATTTTTTTTACATGATAAGGGCCTTCATATGTAAAACTACTATATATTTGGATTAAGGAGGCCCCTAATTTCATTTTAGTTAAAATATCATTGGCATCAAAAATACCCCCTACTCCTATAATTTTAATCTTTCCTGAAGTAAGAGTATAAAAATCTCTAATTAATTCATTTGACTTAAGAAATAGTGGTCTACCACTTACTCCTCCCTCTAACTTTTCATTAACCATAGATTTATTAATTGTTGTGTTAGTCAGTATTAGCCCATCAACATCATTTGCCAGTGAAATCAATGAAATATCCTTTTTATCCTGATCAGAAATATCTGGTGAAATCTTGAATAAAACAGGGATTTTTGAGTTATTCTCATCTCTTAGCCTATGAATATTTGTAACAATCTTTTCAAAATTTTGAGATTTAAGATTATCTCTCAATCCAGGTGTATTTGGTGAAGATAAATTGATTACAATGTAATCACCAAGTCTATACAGTCTATCGAAAAGCTTTTTGAGATCATCTAAAATTTCTACGGTATCTTTATTGTTACCGATGTTTATACCAATGATTTTATCTTGGAAGTTTTCTTTTAGGTTTGAGTTATTGATATTTTTTTCAAATACATCCATACCTTTATTATTAAACCCTAAAGAATTTATTAATGCATTTTGTGCAGGGAACCTATGAATTCTAGGTTTTGGGTTGCCACTTTGAGGCAAAGGAGTCACTGTTCCCAACTCAGTAAAACTAAATCCCAAATTTAAAATTGGATTTATCACCTCTGCATTTTTATCAAAACCTGCCGATAACCCTATGGGAGTTTTGAAAGTTCTTCCCCATATTGTTTGTTCAAGGATTTCTGTATTTTTACAAATAATTTTTGGATAAATACCTAATTTGAGAGCTTTTATAGATATATTATGCGATAATTCTGGATCTAGCTTTTTGAGAATACGATGAGCTAAATTATACATTTAGCTTCGAGTTGAACAACTCCAGAGTTTTATCTTTTGTATAAATTTTAGTAAATGAGCCCAATCTTGGCCCATTCTCTTGACCAAAAACAACTTGATAAATAAGTTTAAAAAATTCTTTAATATTCTCTTTATACACAGAATTTTTTCCAACACTAAAAATTGCAGTTTGAAATTCATCTGCATCAGCCGAAGACTCTACTTCTTTTAATTTAGACACAACTTCTTTAAGTATAATTAATTCTTCAGAATTTGGAATTTTAAAGTTTAAATTTGGTTGTATAAAGTCCCTAAAATAATTAATACCACAATCAATCATTCTATTAATAAGATCAGTTTCCGCTTTGCTAAAATTAGATTGATAATTTTTTATTAAACCAAAAATCACATTAGGGTCCTCAGACTTGCAAACTGATATAATATTTAGGATTAAACTATAATTAATTTTAGATTTATATGATGGGTTTTCAGCTTTATGAATATGCCAAGCAGGGTTATCTGGGTTCAGATCGTCGGACTCTAATTTGTTGACATGCGATAAGTATTCATCGGTGTTTTTAGGAATCACATCGAAATAAAGTTTCTTTGCAGTTGTTGGTCTCTGATACATAAACATGGCCAAACTCTCTTCAATAGAATATTTGAGCCAATCATCGATGCTTATGCCATTGCCTTTTGACTTACTAATTTTTTCAGCATTTTCATCGAGAAATAGTTCATAAATTAAATTTTCAGGAGGCTTAGAACCGATTATCTTGCATATCTTTGATGATAAGGTATAGCTCTCTGTTAAATCCTTACCACACATTTCATAGTCCACACCGAAAGCAGACCACCTCATTGCCCAATCAACTTTCCATTGAAGTTTACAATTGCCATCTAAAACTGATTTAGACTTCAATACACCGTCCTCATAATATGAAACAGAAAATTCTTCATTATTAATTTCTTCAATTGGAACTTGCAATATTTTACCAGTTATTTCACTGATTGGAAAAAATGGACTATAAGATTTTCTTCTTTCTTCACCAAGTGTCGGAAGAACTACATTAATAATTTCATCATAATTTTTTATAATTTTCTTTATTGTTTCATTAAACAATCCTGATTTATAAGCATCTGTTGAACTTTGAAAAGAAAAAGGCAAATTAAATCTATTTAAAAAATCTTTAAGTTTTGAATTATTATGTTCACCAAAACTATTAAACAACTCAAAAGGATCTGGGACGGATGTCAAAGGGTATTCAAGGTAGTTAGATAATTTTTCTTTGTTCGGGATGTTATCAGGGACTTTTCTAAAGCCATCCATATCATCAGAAAATGCTATGAGGTCAGTCTCTTTACCAGTCAATTTTTCATAACAAAATCTTACCATATTTGTCCTTAGCACTTCCCCAAAAGTACCTATATGAGGTAAGCCGGATGGGCCGTACCCAGTTTCAAAGATTATTTTGTCTTTGGTATTATTTTTTTCAAAGCGTTTTATAATTTTTTTTGCTTCATTAAATGGCCAGGATTTGTATGAGTTATAATCAGTCAAAATTTAGGTGCTAATGTTAGAGTAATACCATTGAGCTCTTCTGTAAATGGAATTTGACATGAGAGTCTTGAATTTTTTTTTATATCCATAGCTTGGTCAAGCATAGATTCCTCATCGTCATCAGCTTTTGATATTTTTTCTAACCAATTTTCATCGACATAACAATGGCAGGTAGCACAAGCGCAACAACCCCCACATATAGCTTCAATATCTAATCCAGCGTCTCTAATAATCTCCATTATTGAAAAACCAACTGTTGCTTCAATTTTATGAGGTGAACCCTCATGATCTATAACGTTGATATGATATGTCATTTTGAAATTCTTAAATATTTAGACTATAAGATCTATCAGTTAGACAGGCTTAATGCGACTAAAATTAATATACTAAATATATTCTAAAAAATTATAAATTTAGATTAGATGTATAAATCCGAGAATTTTCAGATAAGTCTTTGGCTTGTAAGTCTCATGTCAATTATATTGCTGATGATCATTGTTGGTGGTTTGACAAGATTAACTGAGTCTGGTTTGTCCATGGTTGATTGGAGATTATTTATGGGAACAATACCCCCTTTATCCCATGGAGATTGGTTAAAAGTTTTTGAAGACTATAAGCAATATCCTGAATATCAAATAAAAAATATAAACATGACACTATCAGAGTTTAAATACATCTTTTGGTGGGAATATGGACATAGAGTATTGGGGAGACTAATAGGAATTATTTTTATCATCCCTTTTATTTACTTTGCTTTGAAAAAATACTTTTCTAATGAAGAGTTATACTCATATTCATTCCTTCTTTTTCTTGGAGGGGCACAAGGTATTATCGGATGGTGGATGGTAAAAAGTGGATTAGAAGTTAATCCATACGTTAGCCATTTAAGACTTGCCGTTCACTTAATTATAGCTCAAATAATTCTCTCTTTAATTGCTTATCTTTTCTTGAAAAGGCTTGATATTGGAATTTATAAAAATAATTTTAGCTCACATAAAACTTTTTTTATTTTTTTTAATATAATAATTTTTTTTACAGTAATTTACGGTGCTTTTATGGCTGGTTTAGATGCTGGAAAATCATTTAATACTTGGCCCAAAATGGGAGATAATTACATTCCTGAAAATTTAATTTTTATTGAGGATCGACTTTTTGGTTTTTTTGATAACAGTGTCTTCATACATTTTTTTCATAGAGCCTTAGCTTATTTATCATTTTTAACGATTCTTTATATGTGCTTTAAACATTTTAAGGGAATTGAAAATAAATATCAAAAAATCCATTTCCTGATTGTGCTATTTCTAGTTTTAATTCAGCTATTTATTGGTGTTTTTGTTGTTTTGAGTAACGTTCAAGTCTCTTTGGGTTCTATCCATCAAATAATAGGCACTTTATTGTTTGTATCAGCTACTTGTTATAGCCTTCAAATACTTAAGAATTAAATCTAATTAGGGTTACATTTTGTATAAACTGCATGAGTAAAATTCTAGTTATTGGTGCAAATGGTTCTGTTGGCAAATCATGTGTTAACAACCTAAAAGATGATAATGATTTAGTTCTAATATCAAGAAGCGAATTTGATAGTGATGTTGAAGGTAATTTTGAAAAAAATGTTCTAGATATTAATGATTACACGAATACAGAAAGTTTCATAAAATCAATTAACTACGAAATATCTGGCATAATCTTTGCCATTGGCTCGATAAACTTAAAACCTTTCTCAAGCACCTCTGTTGATGATTTTAAAAAAATAATGGATGATAATTTTTATAATATCGTTCATTTCCTCAATCATTGCATAACTAAGATGTCGGATTCATCTTCAGTAGTATTTTTTTCATCAATAGCAGCTGTTAGAGGTTTTAAAAATCATACAGCAATCTCCTCTGCAAAAAGTGCATTAATTGGTTTATCAAATTCTTTAGCCGCAGACTATGCTCCGAAGATAAGATTTAATACAATATCTCCTAGCCTATCTTTTTCCAAAATGTCAAATTTTATGGTTTCTAATGAAAAGGTTGCTGAAGGAATTGGAAAACTTCACCCTATGTCAAGACTTGGAACAGGTGATGACATAGGTAATTTGGCTTCTTTCTTGGTATCTAAAAAATCATCATGGATTACAGGACAAAACTTCCAACTTGATGGTGGAAGATCAACTTTAATCACAAAATAATAAAAACAAAATGAAGGAATGCTTTGTAGTTCTTGGAAATCAACTATTTGATAAGAAGTACTTAACAGAATTTAAAAACTCATGTGATTTTTTTATACAAGAGGATATGGGCCTTTGTAGTTATTTTAAACATCACAAACAAAAAATTTATTATTTTTTGGCATCAATGAGGGAATACAGGGACTATCTAAAAAAAAATAATTTTAAAGTAAATTATATTTCTCTTGATAAAAATATTTCTAATTTCAAAGACTATTTTGCTGGTCTAAAAAGCTTCTTAAGTAAAAAAAATATTTCTAAAATTAATATCTTCGAAATAGAAGACTTAGAATTCAGAATTAAATTTGAGCAATTTTGTAAAAATAGCAAAATTGAACTAATTTTTCATAAATCTCCTATGTTCCTTGTTAGTAGAACCGATTATAAAGATATGGTTACTACAAAAAAACCTCAACTTGCTAATTTTTATAGCAATGTTCGGAAAAGTTTTCAAATATTTGTAAAAGACAATAAACCTATTGGAGATAAGTGGAGTTTCGATGAGGATAATAGAAAAAGAGTTCCTAAAGGTTATCAAAGTCCTAAATCTTATACATTTGAGTCAAAATATTTTGAGGAAATAAAAAAATTAATTGATAAATTTTTTTCAAAACACTTTGGAAATTTGGAAAAGAAAATAATATTTCCAATGAATTTTAAAGACTCATCTAAAGTTCTTGATAATTTTATTAGCAGTAAACTTGAAAACTTTGGACATTACGAAGATTTTGTGAGCACCAGTGATCCATACATTAATCATAGCATAATTAGTGCACCATTAAATATAGGTTTAATAACACCAGAACAAGTGCTCAATAAATTGAGCTCTTTTTCATATACTAAAGTTGGCATCAATAATTACGAAGGGTTTATTAGACAAGTCTTTGGTTGGAGAGAATTTATGAGATACTTAAATATTCACTATTATAAAGATTTTAATAAAGGTAACTTTTTTGGAAATGACAGAAAATTAACAAAACATTGGTATGAGGGTACAACAAACATTCCTATTTTAAATGACATGATATTAAATTTAAAAAAAAGTGGATATGTTCACCATATCCCAAGATTGATGATAATTAGTAATATAATGAACTTAGCTGGATTAAAGCCATCTGAAGTTTATAAATGGTTTATGGAGACATTCATTGACTCATCTGATTGGGTTATGACACCAAATGTCTATGGAATGGGGATGTTTAGCGATGGAGGTATTTTTGCAACAAAACCATATTTATGCGGTTCAAATTACTTACTAAAGATGAGTAATTATAGTCGGGGAGATTGGACACAAACATTAGATGGTTTATATTGGAATTTTATATATAAAAATAAAAATTATTTTAAAACTAATCAGAGACTCTCTATGATGTACTATACTGTAAATAAAATGGACAAGTCTAAAATTAGTACTCATATATCTAATGCAAAAAAATTCATCAAAGAATACACAAGATAGAGTAGTTTTTATAACAGGTGCTAGTAGTGGGATTGGCTACGCACTATGTGAAGAGTATCTCAGACAAGGCTGGAATGTGATAGGCTTAGCAAGAGATGATACCAAAATACCAAATAAAACAATTGATAATCCAAGATTTGAGTTTGTAAAAACAGATTTATCAAATTTTGACTCAAGTAAGCTAATTATAGATGAGGTATTTAAAAAAAATGCAAATATTAGTACATTTATTTTAAATGCAGGTATTTATATCCCCGATAGTCTAAATGATTTTAACTTTGAAAATGCAAAGGCAACTTTTGATACCAATGTTTTAAGTATTTATTTATCGATAGAGCTAATAAAAAAAAATTTTGAGCTAAATTCAAATTATACCTTGGCAATAATGTCCTCCACAGCTGGATATAAGGGTCTCCCAAAATCTATTTTATACGGACCCTCAAAAGCGGCTTTAATTAATCTAGCCGAGGCTATAAAATCTGAAATGCATGATAATCTCAATGTAAAACTTATCTGTCCAGGATTTGTAGAAACTCCTGCTACAAAAGTAAATTCATTTAAAATGCCATATTTAATGTCACCCAAAGATGCAGCTAGGATTATTTATAGTAAAATATATAAAAAAGGTTTTGAAATATCCTTCCCTTTTCCTTTTAATTCTATAATGAAATTTGGTAAAGTATTGCCTTATAAACTTTACTTCAAAATCACTGAAAAAAAGTTTTCAAAAAAATGAAAATATCTATCCCTAAAATCTCAATAGTAATGGGAAGCCAAAGCGATTGGTCCACACTTAGGCATACGGGTAAAATTCTAAAAGAATTAAAGATTGTCCATGAAAAAAAAATAGTTTCAGCTCACAGAACTCCCAAAAGACTCTATGAGTATGCTGAACAAGCTTATGACAGAGGTATTAAGATTATTATTGCTGGAGCTGGTGGGTCTGCTCATTTACCAGGCATGATAGCAGCTATAACTCATATTCCAGTAATCGGGGTACCAATTGAGTCAAAAACACTAAAAGGCTTAGATAGTTTACTTTCAATAGCTCAGATGCCTTTTGGCATTCCAGTTGGAACTGTGGCTATTGGTGAAAATGGAGCCAAAAATGCTGCATTATATGCAGCTTCAATTATTAGTAATTATGATCCCAATATTGAAAGAGGTTTAGTAAAATGGAGACTGGCTCAAACAAAAAAAGTTAAAAAGACACCTAGATAATGATCATCGGTATCTTAGGTGGAGGTCAATTAGGTATGATGTTATGCCAAGTGGCTAGTAAATTAAATATTCAAACTTTTATATACTCTGATACTGATGACTCCCCAGCAATTAAATATGCAAATCACTTCTTAATAAAAAAGTATGATGATTTTCACGAGATAGATAATTTTATTAAAAAATGTGATTTTGTGACTTATGAGTTTGAAAACATGGATTTTATGTTAGATATATTGAGAAATTTTAATCTAGAAGTGACAACAACACCTTTATTACCCTTTGAAGGTAGAAAACCTAAAAATGCCCTTCTAAAAATCACTAAAAGTAATTATTTTATAGAGAAAACATCAAATGCAATTATAATCCACGATAATTTATCAAAGTATTCTAAAGATATAGAAAATTGGTTTAAATAATGTTCAGTCCAAACAAAACAGTAATCTCAATTGATCTCAAAGGAATGATTGCATCTGGAAGCAGAGCACCATTGAATATGGATAATTTGAATGGACTTTTCTCAAAGGTAATGAAAATAAAATTTGATGCACTATCAATTGTCATTAACTCTCCTGGCGGTTCTCCGGTGCAATCATCTTTAATTGCACAAAAAATAAGAGAAATTTCAGATAAGAAAAAAGTGAAATGTTATTGTTTTGTTGAGGATGTAGCTGCATCTGGAGGGTATTGGCTTGCATGTGCAGCAGATGAGTTATACGCAGATGTAAATTCTATTGTTGGTTCAATAGGTGTGATATCAGGTGGTTTTGGATTTACTGATCTTATTAAAAAAATTGGAGTAGAAAGAAGGATATTTACAGCTGGAGAGAACAAAAGCTTTTTAGATCCATTTTTAAAAGTTAATAAAAAAGATGAGGAAAAATTAAAAAAACTTCAAAAGTTAATACACCAAAATTTTATTGATTGGGTGTCCTCGAGAAGAAAAAAGAAACTTAGCGAAAAAAATAAAAAAGTTATATTCTCTGGTTCCTTTTGGTTAGCTAATGAGGCAAAAGACTTAGGTTTAATTGATGGCATTGCATCTGAGTCATCTTTCTTTAAAAGTAAATTTGGAGAAAAGACTAAAATTAAAAAAATAAAACAACCAAAGTCTCTCAAACAAAAACTTGGTCTTGGTATTAATTCTTTAAATAGTGAGGATTTAATTACTAAATTAAAAGAAGAGTTTCTTTTTAACAAGTTTGGTATCTGATCAATGACAGCAGAAAATATGGAAGACTTAGTATCTCTGTGTAAGAGAAGAGGGTTTATTTTTCAATCAAATGACATCTACGGTGGCATGAAAGGTCTCTATGATTTTGGTCCTATGGGTGTAGAGCTAAAATTAAATTTAAAATCAGCCTGGTGGAAATCAATAGTCTATGAAAGAGATGATGTTGAGGGATTGGACTCAACTATTTTAACCTCACCTACTGTTTTAAAATATTCAGGCCACGAAGATACATTTTCTGATCCTTTAGTTGATTGCAAGAAATGTAAATCAAGATGGAGAGCAGATCAACTTGAAGACGGAAAATGTCCAAATTGCAAATCAACTGATTTAACTGATCCTAGACCATTTAATTTAATGTTTAAAACAGCTATTGGTCCTGTGGATGACGGGAGTTCATTTGCATATTTGAGACCAGAAACTGCTCAGCAAATATTTATAAATTTCAAAAATGTTGTCGACTCAACCAGTAGGGTTCCTCCTTTTGGTATAGCTCAGATTGGAAAAGCATTTAGAAATGAAATCACTCCAAGAAACTTTATTTTCAGAGTTAGAGAATTTGAACAGATGGAACTTGAGTATTTTGTTAAACCTGGCTCTGATGAGAGTTGGCATAAATATTGGGTAGATAAACGTTTAAATTGGTGGGCTGATCAAGGTGTCAAATCAGAGAAATTAAAATTACTCGAGGTAGAAAAAAAAAGATCTATCACATTACTCCAAAGCAACTTTTGATATTATGTATGACTTTCCACATGGCCTTGAGGAACTTGAGGGTATTGCAAATAGAACTGATTTTGATTTAGGATCACATTCTAAAAATCAAAAAGATTTTAATATTAAAGCTAAAGTTCAAGAAAATAAAAATTCTACAACAAAATTAGCTATTCAAGATTTAGAAAATAATGAATGGTTTATACCATACGTTATTGAGCCCTCAGCAGGTGTTGAAAGGGGTGTTTTGGCAATTTTAAACGAAGCTTATACTTCAGAGGAAGAAAATAAGAGAACATTGTTAAAACTCAAACCTCATTTATCGCCAATTAAAGCTGCAGTCATTCCTCTTAAGAGAAATAATTCTGACTTGGTCAATACAGCAAATAATGTCAAATCAGAGTTACAATCACTTGGTTTAGGAAGAGTTATGGTTGAAAATACAGGAAATATTGGAAAAAATTATCGTAGACATGATGAGATTGGGACACCTTTGTGTGTTACTATTGATTTTGAAACTTTAGAAAATCAAACAGTTACGGTTCGAGATAGAGATACCATGAAGCAAGAAAAAGTATCACTCTCTGAAATAGCAAATTATTACTCTCAATATTTTAAGTAATTTATTTATTAACTCTAGGCTCTCTAAGTATGTAATAATTATTTATTTGTAATAATATTTCTGAATTAGTTGGAAGTTTTTGAGGTTTTTTCTCAAAAACTTTAATTGAAAGTTTTTTTTTATTTAGTTGTCGATGTTTAATCCTAGAAACTACCTCTTGACCTACAAAGCATCCTTTCGAATAGTCTACTAATTCATCATTGACTTCAGATGGAAGTAAAGAGGATTGTTTAAGCAGGTTTGAGTCAATTATTCCAGTTGAAAGTTGATCTAAAATATAATTTTTATCAAATTCTCTTTTATCAAC
>CACMWO010000015.1 GCA_902617465.1 uncultured Alphaproteobacteria bacterium
ATATTTATGTCACAATAAATCAGAGAGAGATCACGTAATATCAAATATTTCAAAAATGATAGTAAAACCAGCTGATGGCTCTGGTGGTTATGGAATTATAGTAGGGCCTAAATCCTCTAAATCTGAGAGAGAGGCATATATTAGAAAAATTATACATAACCCAAGAAACTTTATTGCTCAACCTTTAGAAATATTATCAACTACCCCAACTTTGCAAGGGAATTTAATTGAACCTCGACATCAAGATTTGCGACCATTTATTCTCTCTGGAAGAGAGACATACGTAACTATGGGCGGTTTGACTAGAGTTGCTCTTAAAAAGGGAAGTACGATAGTTAATAGTTCACAAGGTGGAGGATCAAAAGACACTATGATTGTAGAGGATTAAATTTTAAATCTTTTGCTTCACAACTATAGTCTGATTTAAATTTTCAACCTCAAATAGTTCCTCATCCCCATTAGTCCATTTAATTTTAATCTTAAACTCATTTTCATTATCTCTAATTCCATAGTGGGCGACTGGCTCCATTTGACATAAATAACCTGAACCTGCATCAATTGTTTTAGAATGTGTTCTTTCATTTGTGTATAAAGTTACAGTAGCACCTCTTGCTGGTGCCCCGTGGAAGTTCAAAGGTCTAATTCTTAAAAAAGATCTTTTCTCATCATTGTGATATTTAAATAGAGTTAAGGGTTGAGCGCCGGACTCTCCATGAGATAAAAGAAGCTCTAGCACCCCATCATTATCAATATCTGCAACTGCTGCTCCCGTCCCAAGACCATTAGGCTCTAGAGCTTGTTCTAATTTAATTTCTTTAAATTCACCGTTTTCAATTATTTTATAAAGTCTATTTGGTTGACCTATGTTATTCAAAAACACCTCATCATAACCATCATTATCAAAATCTGCCGAGATTACTGTTCTAATTCTTGATGGCTCGTCAAAAGTAGAGTTAGCAATGTTTTTAAATTTATCGTTATCTAAAACGTAGGCTCTGTTAAAACCTTCCCAATTACCGTTTAGAATATCAAGTCTTCCTCGATAAAGAATATCAGATAATGCTGTACCTCTTCCATTTTGATAAATATCTTTAACATTCATTTGACTGGCGACATCTGAATACTTTCCTTTTTGATTAAAATAGAGAAAATTTGGGCCTCTTTCATTAGCTGCAAACACATCTATTTGATCAGATAAGATATGACCAGCAACTACAGCTCTACCTCCTGTAACTTTATCAAGTCCTAGACTTGCAGCTAGATCTACAACTCTATTATCAATAAACTCATAAAATCTTGTTGGACCACCATAATTAGCAACATAAATACCATAATTTCCATTACCCTCTCTGTCGACACAAACTACTGATCTCCCTGCTGTTAAATTTAATTCACTTTGATTAATTTTTTTTTCAAATAAGTCCTCTATTGTATTCTGCGAATTTATTAAAAGCCTGTCCGAGTACCTTTTCATCCCACTGTAGGTATCGGTGTTAAGAAAATAAACCTCCTCAAGACCATCTTTGTCAATATCGCATGCCGCAACTCCAATTGTAGATCTCTCTGGGTCAGAAAAAATATTATCAGTAATTTTATTTTCAAATCTTTCCCCATTAAAGCCTATAGCTAAATTGCTAAATCTAAATCCGGTCACTATAAATTCATCATTACCATCATTATCAAAATCAGTTACAGCCACCCCGTAACTTAGTCTGGGACTTTGATCAGGCAATAAATGACTGATATTTTTGAAATAGCTTTTTTCTGCAAATACGCTCATAGAATAAAAAATAAATAAAAGTAAAAACGGAAATTTATAAAATTTCATATAATTGATACTATTTTTTTGATGATCTAGATTTAGATATGATTGGTACCACTATTTAGTGTATATAAAATTTCTGACTTTAATTAAAAATAATATCATTTTAGCTGTTATCACTATCTTACTTGTATTGGTTGTGAATAAAAATTCTTACTCAAGTGAAAATACAAAAGATGAAGCTTACTACTATGATACACTCGCCGAAAATTGGATTTATATATTTCCAGATGGAAATAGGAATGCTGCAGGACCGAAGTTTTTTAAATATCTTATAGATCAAGACCTTAGTTTTGAAGATTTTGTTGAATTCAATAAAAGATATTGTCCAGTGTCCGGATCATTGATAGCACCTGGATCTGAGCCAGCATTTATAAGTATGAATGAGGTCGACTCAGATAATAAAGTATGTGGAGATATGTATCGTTGTTGTTGGCCTTGTGTATGTGATTCAATGAAATATGCAAAAGCTATGGAGATATCCCATAAATTTCAAGGCATTGAAGAAAGGTTTACTGTTATGACTATTGATAACCCTTGCGGTAAAGAGGAATTTCCACTCGAGGTAAATCGAGATTATTTTTGTAATGGAAAAAAAATGAATTTAGACCAAGTCTTTGCAGTTGATCAAAAAATGATAATTGGTTTATTGCACAAACCAACTAGTTGTAATAGCAGTGACCTTTTAGCAATTAACAACCACCCTGTAGTCGGGGAACAATGTAAGATTAGAAACTCCACTAAAGAGGAGGAATTAATATCAGGTATGGGGGATATTTTTATTAAATTATCTAAATAAGTAGAATTTAATTATTAATATTTAGATTTTATTCCCGGACACTCGTCCATGAGATCCCACATCGCCTTTTCAAATCTTGAGATCTCTACTAATATTGGAAAAATCATTGTTGTACTTGGCCCAGCCTCTAAACCCCAAACCCAAAGACTATCAGACACATCAGCGCTATAAGCATCATATGCATATAACTCTTGGACACCAACTTCACCATTTAGAATAAAATATTCTCTACCGTCTTCTCCTATTTGACTTGCTGCTGAATTCCATAATGCTTTATTAAAATCATAAATTGCAATAACGTTCATATCCATTAAAGGTTGGACATAAGTTATGATGCAATCATTAATTTCATAATCATTTGTAATTGCGCCCCATCCACTATCACCACCAAGCATAAAACCAAGTGCGTCATGAACGACATCTTCGTTTACTTTGGAGAAAGCAGAGCTAAAACTAAAAAATAAAAAAGCAAAAAAAACAAATATTTTTTTGAACATAATATTTAATCAATTAAAATATAATCTCCATAGAGTATAGTATTACTTCCCTCTAATCTATGTTTTTTGATTAATTTAACAGATTTATATTTTTTACGTAATTTTTTTAATTCTAAAGAGGCCTCTTTTCTGTATTTTTTATTTTTCCACCATGATGAATTTCCAATTTCTAAAGTAATTACTTTCTTCATTCAAAAAACAATAAATATTAAAAAAATATATCTAGATATCTTTGAAATACTTACTAATGTCAAAAAAGTTAAAAACTTTACTCTCAAAACCCCAGCTATAATTGTCAGTGGGTCGCCAATAACGGGTACCCAGGCCAGTAGTAAAGACCAAATACCGTATTTTTTGAAATAAATTTCACTTCTTTCTATTTGCGTCTCACTTGCAGGAAACCATTTCTTATCTTTAAAAATTAATATTTTTTTTCCTAAATACCAATTAACTGATGAACCAAGAATATTTCCAAAACTTGCAACTACCAAAAGTGAATATTTATCAAAGGAACCTGTTATTAGCATTGTTGATAAAACTAACTCGGAAGATAGGGGTAGTATAGTAGCCGCGAGAAAACTAATAAGGACAAGTTGAAAGTATGAGATGAATATTATCAAATCAATGTTACTTAAATATAGGTTTCAGCTTTTAAAATATCTAATATTAACATAAATGTAAAATAACCAGCATTTATAAATACAATAAAACTAAACATATAAATAATTTCTTTTGAGACATTTTCACTAACAAAATTAGGAAAAAAATATTTTCCAAGAAGAAAACTTATTTCTGAATATATTACTGTTATTGTAGCAGCAATAAAAAGAACGTAAGTAAATTTTCCAAAAAAATTTACAACTAATAAACTAGCAAAAGTAATTAATAATAAAAAAAGAGAAGAATATATTGACAAATTTGAAATTGTTAATTTTTTTTTATAAATTTTTCTTGTTAGGAGTAGTAAAAAAAAAATTATTGTTAATATTGATGAAATTAAAAAAACCTTAGTGTTATAAAGAGAGTCTGAAAAAAAAATGTCCAAAAATTATTTTTTTCTAATTTTTCTGATAGTCATCACTGAAAGGTACAATACAAAGAATATTAAAGCAAATGCTCCAATTAAAAATATCCATTTCATAGGTTAATTATACAAATTTTGCTTTAAGTTGGAAGTTATGATCTCAAAACCCTAAGGTTTTTATTAGCAATTACTAATCCGTATTTATCTTTGGAAAAAATTAATTTATCTTCAATATTCTCCCCAATATCTAGAATTACCTCTGATAAGGGGTTTAAAACTTCATCTTGTAGTAGTCTTTTCAAAGGTCTGGCTCCAAATAATGGATCAAACCCTTTTTCTTTTAAATAGTCAAAGGCTTCATCAGTAAAACCAATTGAAATACCTTTCGAGGAGACTCTTTTTTCGATTAGTTGAATTTGATTATTTAAAATCGCACTGATATTTTCTTTTGATAATTTGTTAAATAAAATTATGTCATCAATTCTATTCAAAAACTCTAATCGAAAATGATTTTTTAGCTCTTCAAGAGCAAGGTTCTTTTTTGTTGTATAGTCAAAATTATCATCAACAGGGATTTGTGAGCCAATATTAGAGGTCATGATAATAAGAGTATTTTTAAAATTCACTATTTTTCCTTTAGAGTCTGTTAACCTACCATCATCTAAAATTTGTAGGAGAATATTAAATACATCGGGATGAGCTTTTTCAATTTCATCAAACAAAATAACCTGATACGGGCGTCTACGCACAGAGTCAGTTAACTTCCCACCATCATCGTAACCGACATAACCAGGCGGAGATCCAATAAGCTTACTTACTGAGTGTTTTTCCATGTACTCGGACATATCAAGCCTTAGCATTTGTTTTTCATTGTCAAAAACATATTCTGCTAGCGCTTTGGATAATTCAGTTTTTCCTACACCAGTTGGTCCTAAAAAAAGGAACGAACCCAAAGGTTTATCAGGATCTTGAAGACCTGCTTTTGAAATCTTAATTGCCTTAGATACTTTCTCAATAGCATCTTGTTGACCAATAACTCTTTTTTCTAAAAGTTTTTCTATGTTTATTAACTTATCTTTTTCGCCTCCGATAAGTTTTTCTAAAGGTATACCCGTCCACTTTGATACTACACTTGCGATATCTTCTGCATTAATAACTTCATTTATAATTGTAGCCTGTTCTTTTTTATTCAATTCTTCATACTCTTTTTGAAGACTAGGGAGCAAGCCATACATGATTTCACTTGCTTTTGTTAAATCACCACTTCTTTGAGCACCTTCGAGATCTTCTTTTGCTTGATCAATTCTTTCATTTAAATTTCTTTTTGTATCTAGTATCTTTTTTTCTGACTCCCAAGTGCTATTGAGTATATTTAGTTTTTCTTGAATAACTGATATTTGACTTTCAATTATTTCATTTTTTTTCTCATCTTTTTCATCATCTTTTGAAAGAACGTTTTTTTCCATCTGTAGTTTAATAAGATCTCTGTCAAGCTGGTCTATTTCCTCAGGTTTACTATCAATTTCCATTTTAACTTTACTCGCAGCCTCATCCATTAAATCAATCGCTTTATCAGGCAAAAAACGATCAGTTATATATCGATCAGATAATTGAACTGATGATAAAATAGCCTCATCACTAATTCTTATTCCATGATGGATTTCATATTTTTCTTTTAGACCTCTTAAAATAGCAACTGTATCCGTTGAAGAGGGTTCATTAACAAAAACTGGTTGAAAACGTCTAGTTAAAGCTGCATCTTTCTCAAAATATTTTTTATATTCATCTAAAGTTGTTGCACCAACACAATGTAATTCACCTCTAGCTAATGCTGGCTTTAGCATATTGGATGCATCCATCGCTCCATCTGTCTTTCCAGCACCAACAAGCGTATGAATTTCATCAATAAATAAAATAATTGAACCATTTTGTTTATGAATTTCTTTTAAGACATTTTGAAGTCTTTCTTCAAAATCTCCACGATACTTGGCACCAGCAAGCAATAATCCTAGATCAAGAATACGAATAACTTTATTTTCTAATGAGCGTGGAACATCTTTATTTGCTATCCTTTGTGCTAAACCCTCTATCAATGCAGTTTTACCCACACCAGGGTCCCCAATTAATATTGGATTATTTTTAGTTCTCCTTGATAAAACTTGAATAGTTCTTCTAATTTCCTCATCTCTTCCAATAACCGGATCTAACTCTCTTTTTTGTGCTTTTTGAGTAACATTGATTGTATACTTTTCTAAAGCGTTAAAATTGTCATCAGAATTTTCGCTTTCAGATCTTCCGTCTTTTCTGAAATCTTGTATTTTTGTTTTAACTAATTCAAAACTTACTCCATTTTTTTTCAATATTTTTTCAATTTGGTCATCTGCTTTTATGCAACTTAAAAATAAAGAGTCGATCGATACAAAACTATCTTGATTAGACTTTGCAATTGTTTCTGCATCTTCGAAAAGACTCAATAATTTAGGATCTGCATAAATTTGAGTATTGCTTGAGTTATTTACTTGTTCTTTAGATAATATTTCAGAAATAGATGTTTTAATTATACCGGTGTCAGTTTTCTCAAAAATTTTGTAAATTAATTCATGATTGGAATTTAATAATTCATAAAAAATATGAATAGGGCCAATTTTTTGATGTTTTTTACTTAATGCTAAATTTTGTGCAGAATTAATAATTTTTTTTGAACTATTAGTATATTTTTCAAAATTCATCATATAATTTATTTAGTAATAATTTATGAAGAAACAAGACCTAATAAAAAAAAATTTTGAACAACAAAAAAAAGATAAATTAGCTCAAAAATTAAGAGAAAATCTAAAAAAAAGAAAAAAAATTAAGAAATAAATAATGCAAACGGTAGTTATAAAAGGTCCTTCAACCTTGAAAGGGCAAATAAAAATCTCTGGTTCAAAAAATGCTTCTTTGCCTATTATCATTTCGACTCTGTTGGCAAAAGGTGAGTGTCTTATTAATAATGTACCTAACCTTAGAGATACAAGATTTTTAATCTCAATTTTAAAAGATTTAGGTTGTGATGTTGATTTTCAAAAAAACACTCTATTTGTTAGAAGTTCTGCTATTACAAAAAAATCAGCTGATTACGAATATGTTCGTCAAATGAGAGCATCTATTGTTATTTTAGGACCTGCGATTTCAAGATATAAAAAATTTAAAATAGCTCTTCCTGGTGGTTGCTCAATTGGCACTAGAGGAATTGATTTGCACTTAAATGCTCTAAAGTTAATGGGTGTAAAAATCTCAATAAAAAATGGTTATGTAATTGCTGAGAGAAAAAAAAATAATTTAAACCCAATTGATCATAAATTTCCAAAAATTAGTGTAGGTGCAACACAAAATATTATAATGGCAGCTAGTCTTGCAAGTGGAAAAAGTATATTAAAAAATTGTGCCATCGAGCCTGAAGTCATAGATTTAATTAATTTTTTAAATAAATGTGGCGCACTTATAAAAGTAAAAAATAGGACAATTACAGTTAAAGGAGTAGAAGAACTAAAACTTCAAGATTACAAAGTAATACCTGACAGGATAGAAGCTGGTTCATATATTTTAGCAACTATGGCAACAAAAGGGAGACTCAAATTATATAACTTCAATCCAAAAGACTTAGCTTTTCCTTTGAAACTTTACAAAGGAATGGGTCTAAAAATAAAAAAACTATCTAATACCTCATATGAAATTTATTGTAAAACACTTAAACCAATAAAAAAAATTTCTACTAAAGAATTTCCAGGATACCCTACAGATTTACAGGCTCAGCTAATTGCTACACAACTTAAGTCTGGTTTAAAGTCGAAAGTGGTCGAAAATATATTTGAAAATAGATTTATTCATATTCCAGAGCTGAGAAGATTTGGGGCAAATTTATCAATCAAAGGAAATACAGTAACAATTGATAAAACATCTAATTTACTGGGCGCAGAGGTCATGGCGACAGATATAAGGGCTAGTTTTTCGCTTATTATAGCAGCGATGATGTCAAAGGGAAAAACTGTAATAAATAGAATTTATCACCTTGATAGAGGATATGAAGATTTTGATTTAAAATTAAAAAAATGTGGCGTAAACATTAGTAGAAAAAAATGAATAATCAAAATTTAATAATTGCCTGCCCTAAAGGTAGGCTTGAAGAAAAAGTTGTAAAATTTTTATCCGAAAAAGGCTTAAGAATAGAAGAGGCTTTCTTCAATGAAAGTGTTAGAAAATTAACTTTTGATACAAACCTTAACGAAATAAAAGTAATTAAGTTAAAACCTTCTGATATTCGATCATATATTATGCTAGGTGCAGCTGACATTGGATTTGTAGGATATGACGAGATTCTAGAAAATAGCTCACAAAATATCGTTCTTTTAAAAAAGACTAAAATAGGAAAGTGTAGAATATCTATAGCTTCAAATAAAAAAAAAATTAATTTTTCGGAAAAGAAAATTTTTAAAGTTGCAACAAAATTTAAAAACATTTCTGAGAATTATTTTAAAGATTTAAATATACAGACTGAAACAATAAAATTAAATGGTTCTATTGAGCTTGCAGTAAAATATGGAATAGCTGATTTTATCTTAGATTTAGTTCAATCAGGCAAGACTTTAAAAGACAATCAGCTTTATGAAAATGTAGTAATAAACAATGACATCTCAACTGTAATAATTAGTAGCTATTTTGCATACGATTTAAAAAAAAAATTCATTAAAAAAATTTTAAAGTAAGGTTTATATTGAAAGTTGTAAATAAAAAATGGATTTTTGATAATCTCAACTCATCTGTAAATACAAATTCCACTGTAAGTTTGACTGTAAAAAAAATCATACAAGACATAAAAAAAAATAAGGATGTTGCTTTATTAAAGTATGTAAAAAAGTTTGAGAATAAAAAAGCAAATTTAAAAAGTATAATAATTACAAAAAAAACTTTAAAGGAAGCTTATAATTCACTTACAAATGAAAGTAAAAAGTCTCTTAAATTAGCTTATAAAAGAATTTTTTATTATCACTCAAAACAAAAAAAAATATCATATTCTTTCAAAGATCAACTCGACTCGAAGTTTTATATTGAATGGAAACCAATTGAAAATGTTGGTTTATACATCCCTGGTGGGTTAGCTTCTTATCCATCAACTGTTTTAATGACAGCTATACCTGCAAAAATAGCTGAGGTTCCAAATATTATGATTTGTGTTCCTTCTCAAAATGGGCAAACATCAAAACTAACGCTTGCAGCTGCATATTTATGTGGTGTAAATGTTGTTTATAACGTTGGTGGTGCTCAGGCAATCGCAGCTCTCGCTTTTGGTACAAAAATTATAAAAAAGGCGGATAAAGTATTTGGCCCGGGAAACCAATACGTAGCTGAAGCAAAAAAACAATTATTTGGAGTTATAGGAATTGATCTACCAGCCGGCCCATCTGAGGTCTTAGTAATTGCAAATAATAATTCTAATCCTACTTGGATAGCCTATGATGTTCTTGCCCAAGGGGAACATGACCCTAATGCAAAAACTTATGTTTTATCTAAATCTAAAAATATTTTAATTAAAGTTAAAAATGAACTTAAAAGAATTATGAAAGAGACAAAATTTAAAAATGTTGATCAATCTATAAGAAATAATTGCAATTTAATTTTAGCAAAGAGTCAAAAAGAGATATATGATATTTCAAATTTTATTGCTCCAGAACACCTTCATATTCATGAAAAATTTAATAAAAATATATTAAAAAATATTAAAAATGCTGGATCTGTATTTTTAGGTGAAAAATCCCCTGTTGCTTTGGGAGATTACACAATTGGAACTAATCACGTATTACCCACAGATCAAACAGCAAAATTTTCATCTGGTTTAGGTGTTGAAGATTTCACTAAAAAAACAGTTTTCATTGACCCTAGAAAAAAAACTCTTAAGAAAATAGCAAATCATACAATTAACCTTGCAAGACAAGAGGGTCTGGAGGCACACGCTTTATCAGTTGAAATTAGAAAGATCAAACCATAAGATACAATAATATGTCCAAGGAAGATGCAATAGAATTTCAAGGTGTAGTTTCAGAGCTACTTCCAAATGCTATGTTTAAAGTTAAGCTAGATAATGACCACGAAGTCATAGCCCATACATCTGGGAAAATGAGGAAAAATAGAATAAGAGTACTCGCAGGAGATCGAGTAACAGTTGAAATGACACCATATGATTTAACTAAGGGCAGAATAACATTTAGGTCGAAGAACTAATGAATAATTTTTTAAAAGGAGCAATGCCATGTCTACAAAACTTATTGTTACAAACTATAAAAATTTTAAGTGCGGAGTTAAACTAAATGAAGGAGAATTGGTTAATATTCGTTTTCAACCCAACGAAGATGTTCAAATTGGAGATATCTATAAAGTAAAAATTACAGAAATTTTACCTAATGATAGTGGGGCATTTGTCTCTTACGGTAACGGAGATCAAAGGGGTTTCTTTAAAAGAATAAACTTTCCCGATGGTGATAAGGCGCATGAAGGACAATCTTTATTACTTCAAGTAAGAAGTATAGGCTCCAAAGATAAAGTTCATCTTTTTACAAATAATGTCATTTTAACAGGTAAATTTATAAATTTATTACCATATGGTGACGAAATAATTTTAAGTAGAAGAACAAGAAAAAACTTAGACACAAATCAACAAGATAAAATTATGGATGCTTTGAGTGAATCTGAAGTAGGATTGATAGCTAGGCATAATCTTATTCCTGAAAACATAGAGATAGCTCAATCTGAGTTGAATGATTTAAATAATCAATGGAAAGAAATAGAATTAAATGCAAAAGAATTAAACAATGAGGGTCTTGTTTTTCAAAATACGTATTTTGATCAAAATTTTGTTTGTGATTATTCTGATAAAAATACTGATCAAATCATCTTTAGTAACAACGATCGATATGAAAGAGTAAAAAACTGGGATGAAAAACTAGACTCTACTTTTGCAAATCTATGTGAAGAGATGTCTTATGAACAAATTGAAGAAGTATTTAATTTAGGTGAAAAGATAGATTATTTAATCGGTCATAATTACGATTTACCTAGTGGAGGTAATATCATGATTGGTAAAACTGATGCTCTTACAGCTATAGATGTTAATACAGGCTCAGCAAAAAGATTTGATACAAATAGAGAGGCTATTCAATTAATTTCTAAGCTCATAAAATTAAAAAATATATCTGGAAAAGTAGTTATTGACCCTGTAGCAAGTGATCAAAATACACTTAGAAAACTTGTAGGTATGTTAAAGAATGAATTTAGAGATGATTTAAGTATTACAAATGTTTATGGTTACACAAGGGGCGGGCTTTTAGAATTAAGTAGATCTAGAAACGATCGTTCTATTGATGAGTTAAATCTTCAATAATATTTAGAAGTGGTGGCCAGAGACGGAATCGAACCGCCGACACGAGGATTTTCAGTCCTCTGCTCTACCGACTGAGCTATCTGGCCATAGCGCATAATTCTTATTACAAATAGTTTCTTTTTACTAGTAAAAATTAGTTATCTGCTGAACAGGACATATCATTTCCACAACAGGTTGGAGATTTAATTTTACCGTGATCATTTGGGCACTTAGATATCTGCACTTCTGATCCATTATCTAGCTTTAGCACATCATCAACCAAAGGTGCATCACATTTTCCACATGTTGCATTTACTGACATTCCACAATTTGAACATTCGTAAGTTGCCATATTTTCTCCTATAATAAGATCCTATAAATTTAAAATGAAAATGAAATAAAATTATTTTCAATTATTAAAAGATTAGAGGGTACAAATGACAAATTTTGAAAAAGTGAGGTTATTTATGAAAACATATGGTCAAGAAGTAAAAGATAAAGCTGGATTTAGTGACACTAAGACCAACAAGTTGAGAATAGACCTTATCAAAGAAGAATTAGAGGAATTAACTACAGCAATGCAAGATGAAAATTTACTTGAGGTAGCAGATGCATTAACGGACATACTTTATGTTACCTATGGAGCTGGCCATGCTTTCGGTATTGATTTAGATAAATGTTTTGAGGAAGTTCAAAACTCTAATATGAGTAAATTAGGTGAGGATGGAAAACCAATATATAATGAAGCTGGAAAAGTAATGAAAGGCCCAAATTATTTTAAACCAGACCTTTCAAAATATTTAAACTAACTACTTTGGCATATTTGTGGCACCAGTTTCTAAAGAAAAGATTTTACCATCTTTGAAAGTGAATACCGCCATAACTGCCTGTGTGTTACCATCTGAAAATGTTACAAATGAGTGCTCAATTCCAATTTCATCATTTTCATAAATAATTCGAACCTTATCTCTGTTAATATCATCGCTCATTGCCCACTGTATAACATCTTGTTTAGTTAAAACTTTTCCAGAAGCATGCATTGTGAATTTATAATCATCATGAAGCACCTCATTCATTCCAGCTTCATCTTTATTCATAAAGACCTCATCATATTTTTTTAATATTGACATTTTTAATCCTTTTTTATTCGTCTAATGAGACTTGTGTTAATTCGAACAATTCAATGCTTTGTATACATTCATCATAAATTGGCTTCATCACAGGGTTAGTTCCTTTAACGATACCCATCATTTCCTCTTCATTATGAACATGAACTTTAAACATGATACCGCTTTTATCAGGTAAAATTCCAGGAACTGTTTTTTCTACATGTGCTGCAGCTTTCCTCATTGCCATCCCCTCATCAGATTGAAAAAAAGCCATAAATTTTTCAAATTTGCCTTCACCCTCTTTTAATCTACCAATTGCTAACATCATTTTTTCCATGATTACACTCTCCTTTATTAAACTTACTTTAGCTTATTATTTAAAAAAAATATTAATTTTTTATTAACACGTTATGCAAATAAATCATAATTAAGTTTCATCCAGCATAATTCAAAGTCGTAATTACAATTATGAAAACTATTTTTAAAATTGGTTCCAAAAGTCATACACTCAAATATCAAAGAAAAATGTCAGAGGGTGAAGTAAAAAAAATGAAATCCTTTGTTACATCAAAAGGCGCAAAGATAGAAAAAACAGGTAAGTTTAAGATAATTGAAGTTAGTGATCAGAAAGACTCTAGGACATACAAAATTATTTTATAAAAAAATTACAAATTTAATGAAAGGGGCGTTCTGTTGCCCGGCCGCCCCAAAGCCGCGCTTACCTAATTAGATTAAGCAGCGAGTGCTAATTCATTATCGTTAGCAATTATTTTAAGTTTCTATGTCGAAGAAACGCTTACAACGAGCAAAAACTATATCCTTCAGAGCACGTCAAACCTATATCACCCCCATAAAAATTTTTATGGTGGAGGTGTCGGGTACCGCCCCCGAGTCCGATACACCTATTACATATAGCGTTTATTGCTATAGTTGATAAACAACGAAGATAATATAGTCTAATAAATGAATCCTTTAAACACCTATGAAGAAAAAAATCACTAAAGTGCCAAAATTTAAAGATTTTAAAACTACTAGAGCTACTTCATCTGCTTTAGAAAAAATTCTATATAAACAAATCCCAATTTTAGACCATGGTTTCATAAGGGTTATTGATTACATGGGAACAGATCAGTCAATAGTCCAAGCAGCCAGAGTCTCCTATGGTGAGGGAACAAAAAAATTACGTGAGGACCGTGGTCTTATTAGATATCTTTTAAGTCACTGGCATACAACTCCGTTTGAGATGTGTGAAATTAAGTTTCATATTAAACTTCCTATTTTTGTTGCTAGACAATGGATTAGACACAGAACTGCAAATGTAAATGAATACTCTGCGAGATATTCAGTATTAGATAAAGAGTTTTATGTTCCAGAAATGGATCAACTTGGATCTCAATCCACTACAAACAAGCAAGGGAGATCAAATACTTTAGATAAAAAGTTTGCAAAACAAGCCCAAGATTTAATTCAAAAGAATTCTGAACAACTCTATGATGATTACCAAAATTTATTGAATGGTAAGCTTTTGAATAATGATGAATACGTTGAAGGGGAGGGTCTAGCTAGAGAACTAGCTCGAACAACTCTTCCATTAAATTATTACACACAGTGGTATTGGAAAGTAGACCTTCATAATCTAATGCATTTTTTAAGATTACGAGCAGATAGTCATGCTCAGTATGAAATACAAATTTATGCTGAAAAAATGGTTGAAATTTTAAAAAAGTGGGTACCTTTAACATACGAAGCTTTTGAAGATTACCGTTCGGACTCATTCCAACTCTCTAAAGAGGCTATGAAAATTGTTAAAGATAAATTAGCGAATAAAAAAATTAAGAAGTCTAATTATAAGCTATCACCAAGAGAGCTCAGAGAATTAGAAATAAAGTTTAATATTAAATTATCTTAACTTTGAAATTTTTTTGTAATTGCGTTTGTTATATTTTCAAATTTTAGAGAATAATCATCTTTATAGTCAAAACAATAAGGCTTTCCGTCATCACAACTTTTAGGGATATTTAAATTAAAAGGAAGTTCTTCAATTAAATTTATATTTTCTTTGAGTAGTAGAGACTTAGTCTTTGACTCACCAAAAATATATTTTTTTTCATTTTGTTCTTCTAAATAAGACATATTTTCAACTACACCAAGTATTGGAACATTAACCTTGATAAACATATTAATACCTCTGATGACATCTTTTAAAGATAGAAGCTGTGGAGTTGTAATAATAAGAGTTCCATCCAGTTTGAGCTTTTGAGACATTGATATTTGTACATCTCCAGTACCAGGGGGAAAATCAACAATTAAATAGTCTAAATCACCCCAAATTGTCTTGTTAATAAGCCCATCAAGCCCTTTTGCTAACATTGGTCCTCGCCAAACAATTGCTTGTTCTTCATTGACAAGAAAACCTATTGACATTGCTTTAATCCCAAATACTTCAAAAGGTAAAAACTTCCCATCTTCAACTTTAGGTTCCTTATCTCCGATGCCAAGTAATGTTGGGACACTAGGTCCATAAATGTCTGCGTCTAAAAGGCCAACTTTGTATCCTTGGTTTGCTAAAGTTATAGCGATATTGCAAGCTACAGTTGATTTACCAACACCACCTTTACAGCTTGATATTCCAAAACAAGTCTTGATATTCATATATTAAACACTACATATAATGTATCGTGAACAAAAACAAATTTAAAATTTTTGCACTTGATGGCCCATGGGGACCTTCATCAGGTAATAATAATAGAGGTTCCGGCGGTTTCTCAGGTGGTAACAACGACTCAATTGATGACCTTCTCAAAGATTTAAAGAATAAATACAAAATTAAAATGCCTTTTAAAGGTGGTTTTAAGGGTGTTTCATTTTTAATATTAATAGCTTTTGTAATTTGGCTTGCGACAGGTTTTTATAGAGTTGAGCCTGATGAACAAGGGGTTGAACTACTTTTTGGTAAATGGAATGAAAGCACAACAGATCCAGGGCTCCATTATTTTTTCCCAACACCTATTGGAAAAGTCTTAACTCCAAAAGTTGAGGCAATCAGGAAAATTAATGTTGGTTTTAGATCCAATGGTAATTCTACTAGAGATGTACTCGAAGAAAGTATGATGTTAACATCCGACCAAAATATATCTGATTTAGATTATACAGTTCTATACAGAATTAAAGATGCTGGGCAGTTTTTATTTAATTTAAGAGACCCTGAAGAAACAGTAAAAGTTATATCTGAAAGTGTTTTAAGAGAAGTTGTCGGTCAGACTAACTTAGAAGGCCTACTAACCGTATCTCGACAATCAGTTGAAAGAGACTCAAGATCTTTACTACAAGAACTTTTGGATGAATATGAAGTTGGAATACTAATCCAATCCATACAATTACAAGATGTTAACCCTCCAAGAGAGGTTATAGATGCATTTGATGATGTTCAAAAAGCAAGACAGGATAAAGAGAGAACAGTCAACCAAGCAGAGGCTTATAGTAACAGAATTGTGCCTGAGGCAAGAGGTGAGGCTGAAAAAATCCTCCAAGAGGCAGAGGGTTATAAAAATAAATTAATTAAACAAGCTGAAGGTGAAGCAAGTAGATTTCTTCAAGTGTTAGACACGTATGAGCAATCTAAAGAGACAACTAAAAAAAGAATTTACTTAGAAACATTAAGAGACGTCTTATCAGGATCTAGCAAGATAATGATTGATCAGAATTCTGGCAACGGAGTTGTTCCTTATTTACCTTTAAATGAGTTAAACAAGAATAAGCAGACAGGTAACAACTAATGAAAATGAGAAATTATATAATTGTCGGATTATCATTCTTCTTTATTTTGTTTGCATCTGGCTTTTTCTTTGTTGTAGATCAAACAAAACAAGTAATTGTTTTACAATTTGGTGAACCGCGTGCTGTGCATCAATCACCTGGTTTGAAATTTAAGTTACCATTTATACAAAATGTCGTTTACTATGACAGCAGGGTGTTAAACCTAGATCCTGCTCAAGAAGAGGTAATCCTTAGAGACCAAAAGCGTATAGTGGTCGATTCAATTGTTCGATATATGATTAAAGATCCTCTAAAGTTTTTTCAAACAACTAGAACAGAGTTAGCTCTTAATGATCGCTTGGGGAGAATTGTAAACTCATCTGTTAGAGGTGTAATTGCCCAGTATCAATTAAATGATTTGTTATCTGATGATCGTGATAAAATTATGGCTGAGATTTTTGAGAATGTTCGTGAAGATCAAGATACATTTGGTATTGAAATTGTTGACCTGAGGTTAAAAAGAACTGAACTTACGCCAGAAGTTCAATCTAACGTGTTTGATAGGATGAGAACGGAAAGAGAGAGAGAAGCAAATTTATTAAGAGCGGAAGGTCAAGAGATCTCACAAAAAATTAAGGCAACTGCCGATAGAGAGAAAATTGAAATTATTGCTGAAGCAGAAAAACAATCTAACATTTTAAAAGGTGAGGGTGAGGCTGCAAGAAACCAAATTTTAAATGAGGCTTTTGCAAAAGACCCTGAATTTTTTGAATTTATTAGATCAATGGAAGCATACGCAGATACTTTTAAAGACGGAACAACTACCATGGTCATTTCTCCTGATAGTGACTTCTTTGAGTACTTTGAAAACTCTGAGGGCGCCAACTAAATAAAATTTTTAAATGAAAAGACACTTAGTTTTATCTCTTTTCAGTATATTTTTTATAATCCAAAGTGCATCAGCACAATTTGAGAGAGGTTATGCAGATTTAGTTGATGAACTTCTACCTTCAGTTGTAAGTATTGCTACTAGTCAAACCGTAGAAAGACAAACTAGGCAATTACCTGAATTACCAGAAGGCCATCCGTTCAATGATATGTTTGATGATTTTTTTGGCAATCAAATGCCAAAACGTGAAAATCTTACAGGTCTTGGGTCAGGGTTTATTATTAGCGATGAAGGTTATGTAGTAACAAATAATCACGTAATAAGTGGAGCAGATCAGATTACTGTAATTTTCAATAATGGAATCGATGAAGTTCCTGCAGAACTTGTTGGAACTGACCCAAAAACTGACATAGCCGTTTTAAAAATTGACCCCTCAACTGTTGACATACAAAGTGTTAATTGGGGAGACTCGGATTTGTCAAGAGTTGGAGATATTGTACTAGCTATTGGTAACCCTCTGGGTTTAGGCGGAACTGTAACTTCAGGAATAATATCATCTATAAATAGAGATATAGGTGGCGGCCCTTACGTTGACTTTATACAAACTGATGCACCAATCAATAGAGGTAACTCCGGCGGACCCTTATTTAATTTAGATGGAGAGGTAATTGGAATTAATTCAATGATTATCTCTCAAACAGGTGGAAGTGTTGGTTTAGGTTTTTCTATTCCTTCTCAAACAGCAAAATTAATTGTTGAACAAATAATCTCATTTGGTCAGGCAAAAAGAGGAAGACTTGGTGTTCAAATTCAAGATTTAACTGAAGAATTTTCCGAGAGTTTAGGCTATGACTCAACGGAGGGAGCATTTGTTGCTTCTGTTGAACCAAATAGCCCTGCTGCGTTATCAAATATTCAAGCTGGAGATATAATAATTGAGTTTAACAATCAAAAAATCACATCATTTAAAGATTTGCCTAAAGTTGTTGCTGAAACTCCAATAGATAGTGAAGTAATTGTTAAAGTTTGGAGAAACGGAGAAATTATAGATATAAAGGTAAGGGTAGGTGAATTAGAGGAGGGTCGCAAACTCGCTAAAAATGATGGTGTTTATTTAGATGAGTTAGATATTACTGTTCTTGAGTTGACAATAGATGCTATAAATTCTTTAGGGTTAGACTCAAAAACTAAAGGTATTTTGGTCACAGAGGTAGGAGATAATAATGAAAATCTTTTAAAGAATGATGTTATTATTCAAGTATCCAGTGAAAAAATCACAGATATAAGTTCTTTTGAGAAGATCATATCAAATAGTATTAATTTGAATCGAGATAAATTGTTATTAAGGGTTATTAGAGATGGTAATGAATTTTGGTTAATAAACCCATTCGTTATTGAATAAATTTCTTTTTGTTGTAGGTCCCACTTGTTCAGGTAAAAATGATTACACATATGAATTATCAAAATTAGTAGACATAGAAGTTATTAATGCTGATAGTATACAAGTATATAAACAACTAAAGATTTTATCAAATAGACCCACAGAACAAGAATTAAAGATAGTACCTCATCATCTCTATGGACATGTCAATAATAAAGAATATTCAGTCAATCATTGGATAGATGAAGTTAAACAAGTAATCAAAAATATTCAAAGTAGAAATAAAATACCTGTATTTGTTGGTGGTACTGGATTTTATATTCAATCACTAATAGAGGGATTATCAATGATGCCTTCAATTAGTCATAAATTTAAAAAACATGCAGAGGATTTATTTTTAGAAAAAGGCCCAGATCATTGTCTTAATATTTTAGAAAAATATTATAAAGAAAAAATTTTCCCAAAAGATAAACAAAGACTATTAAGCCGTTTAGCTTTTTGCTTAGAGTATAATGATACAATGGAAAATAATTATGGTAGTAAAGCACCAATCACTCCTAATTCACTTGTTATCCAAGTTACAAAACCCAAGAAAGATCTTTACGAAAAAGCAGAATTAAGATTTCATCAAATGATAAACAAGGGAGCTTTAGATGAGGTTAAATCACTTTATGAAAATAAAAAAATATCAAAAACTCTTTATAAAGCTCATGGTTTACCAGAATTGCTATCTTGTGTTAGAAATAAATTAAGTTTAGATGAGGCTATTTATTTAGGTATTAAAAATACTAAGAGGTATATTAAAAGACAGTTTACATGGTGGAATAATCAAAAATTTAGCCAACTTAATTTGAGAATAAACTATAAAAAAAGCTTCCCTAAAGATTCAATTGAAAATATAAGTATATACCTAAATGACTAATGAAAACGAATTCACAGGAGCAGATATTTTACTCAAAGCACTAAAAGACCAAGAGGTTGATACAATCTTTGGTTATCCAGGTGGGGCTGTTCTTCCCATTTATGATGCAATATTTGGCCAAAACTTTTTAAAACATGTATTAGTAAGGCAAGAGGCTGGTGCAGTTCATGCAGCAGAGGGCTATGCTAGATCAAGTGGGAAAGTAGGTGTGTTATTGGTAACTTCTGGTCCAGGTGTGACCAATGTTGTTACCGGATTAACTGATGCATTGATGGATAGTATTCCAATTGTCTGTATAAGTGGACAAGTCCCATCTCATTTAATAGGAACAGATGCATTTCAGGAATGTGATACAACTGGAATTACAAGACCTTGCACTAAACATAATTATTTAGTAAAGGATGTTAGTAAACTCTCTGAGACTATCCATGAGGCATTTAAAATTGCTAGCTCTGGTAGACCTGGACCTGTTTTAATAGATATTCCTAAAGATGTTCAGTTTGCAAAGTCAAAATATATATCAAAGAAAGACATTAGTTTTAGAGAGCACAGAATTAAAGCTGGTTCCAAAAATGTTGATAAAATTTTTGTCGAAGAATTAGTAAATCATATTAAAAAATCAGAGAGACCTATATTTTATGTTGGAGGTGGTTGTTTAAATTCAGGCCATCAAGCTAGCCAAGAACTTATTAAACTTGTAAATAAAACTAATATTCCAATTACAACAACTCTTCATGGGTTGGGATGCTTTCCAGGTGAGGATAAAAGTTCACTCGGGATGTTAGGCATGCATGGAAATTATGAAGCTAACTTGGCCATGAATAAATGTGATTTGATGATTAATGTTGGAGCAAGATTTGATGACCGTGTTACAGGCAGATTAGATGCTTTTTCTCCAGACTCTATAAAATTCCATATAGATATTGATCAAAGCTCAATCAATAAAAACGTAAAAGTCAATTTTCATACTAATACTGACATTACTCTAACACTTAAAGAAATTAATTCATTTATAGACTCCAATAACATTGATTTCGGCGATAAAGATTATAGTAATTGGTGGGGTCAAATTAATGAATGGAGAAAGAAAGAATGCCTCCATTACGAACAAGGCGATGAAGTGATCAAACCACAACATGCTATTTCCAGACTTTACGAATTAACAAAACAAAAAGACACTTTTGTTACTACAGAAGTTGGTCAGCATCAAATGTGGGCAGCTCAATATTATAAGTTTTCAAAACCAAACAGATGGATTACATCAGGTGGTTTAGGCACAATGGGTTTCGGTATGCCTGCCGCAGTCGGTGCACAAATGGCAAATCCAGACTCACTAGTTATAGATATAGCTGGTGAGGCGTCTTTTCTTATGAATATCCAAGAAATAGCTACAGCTGTTCAATATAAGTTACCAATCAAAATTTTTATATTAAATAATGAATATATGGGAATGGTTAGACAGTGGCAGGAACTATTACATGGTAGTAGATACTCTGAGAGTTATGTGGATGCACTTCCTGATTTTAAAAAATTAGCAGAAAGTTTCAATGCTGTTGGAGTTAGGGCAAAAAATGTTTCTGAATTAGACGATACAATTAACGAAATGATTTCGATTGACAGGCCAGTTATAGCCGATATTTGGGTAGATAAAAAAGAAAATTGTTTTCCTATGATACCGAGTGGAGCTGCACATCATGAAATGTTACTATCTAAATACGATAAAGAAAATCCTGAAAATCAGGAAAAAGGAAAAGTACTAGTTTAATAATTTTTTCACAATGTCCTCTACTTCAGTTTATCCTACACCTATAAATGCTTTTAAACAGTCTAAGAGAAGTGTTCTTTCTGTTATTGTTGATAACGAACCCGGTATTCTTGCACGTATAGTAGGTTTATTTTCAGGAAGAGGGTACAATATTGAAGCATTAAACGTAACAGTTGTAGATGTTAAGAAAAATCTTTCTCGAATTACTATAGAAACTTTAGGAGAAGAAAAAGTAATTAGTCAAATTATAGCACAACTAGAAAAACTTGTTCCTGTTCATAGCGCCACTAATTTAGCATACTTAAGTGAGTCTTATGAGGCAGAAATTTGCCTAGTTAAAATCGAATTTGAAAATGAGGAACAAGATCAAAAAATACTCAATTTTGCAGATATTTATCGTTCAAGAACTGTTCAAAAAAGACAAAATGTTGTTGTGTATGAAATATCTGGCACAAGCGAGCGAATAAACAAATTTTTAGATGACTTAGACACAATCGGTGGTATAAAAGTCGAATTAGTTCGAAGTGGGCCTATAGGGCTCGGAATATAACGTTTTTAGGGGGTAATATGAAGGTTTATTACGAACAAGATGCTGATTTTAACATTATAAAAGACAAAAAAATTGTAATAATAGGTTTTGGATCGCAAGGTCATGCTCATGCATTAAATTTAAAAGACTCTGGGGCTTCTAATGTGGTTGTGGGACTGAGGGAAGGTTCTTCATCAATTGAAAAAGCAAAAAATGTTGGCTTAAAAACTCAAACACCTGCAGATGCAGTAAAGGATGCAGATATTGTTATGTTCTTAGCTCCTGATGAAAATCAACAAGAAATTTATCAAACTCAAATCCACGACAATATAAAAAACGGTGCTGCTTTAGCATTTGCTCATGGTTTAAATATTCATTTTCAACTTATTACAGCAAGAGAAGATTTAGATGTTTTTATGGTTGCTCCAAAAGGCCCAGGCCATACAGTAAGAGGAGAGTATCTTAAAGGTGGAGGAGTGCCATGTTTACTTGCGGTAGACAAAAATGTAAGTGGTAATGCAAAAGAAATTGGTCTTGCGTATGCTTCTGCTTTGGGTGGAGGTAAATCCGGTATAATTGAAACCACATTTAAGGAGGAATGCGAGACAGATTTATTTGGTGAGCAAACAGTTCTTTGTGGAGGCTTAATGTCCCTTGTTAGAAACGGTTTTGAAACTCTTGTTGAAGCTGGGTATGCCCCTGAAATGGCCTACTTTGAATGTTTACATGAAGTAAAATTAATTGTTGATTTAATGTATGAAGGTGGCATGGCTAATATGAGGTATTCTATATCTAATACAGCTGAATACGGTGATTACACCAGAGGTCCAAGAGTAGTTCCTAACGAAGCTACAAAAGCTGAAATGAAAAAAGTTCTAAGTGAAATACAAGATGGTACTTTCACAAAAGAATGGATGGCTGAACATAAATCAGGACAAATTAAGTTTAAACAAATGAGAGACCAAGGTGCAAAGCACCAAATTGAAGAGGTAGGAGCTAAATTAAGATCTATGATGCCATGGATAGCATCGAATAAACTTGTAAAGGATATCTAATATTGCCTGATAAAGTATTAATATTTGATACTACCCTTAGAGATGGAGAGCAGTCTCCTGGGGCTTCTATGAATCAAGAAGAAAAGCTCTCTATTGCTAGACTATTAGAGGAATTAAAGGTTGATATAATTGAGGCTGGTTTTCCAATAGCCTCTAAAGGTGACTTTAATTCAGTTCAAGCAATTGCAAGTGAAATTAAGGACTGCCAGATTGCCGGATTAGCTAGGGCAAAACATGAGGATATTGAAACAGCTTGGAATGCTGTAAAAAATGCTAAAAATCCAAGAATTCACACTTTCATTGCCACAAGTCCAATTCATATGAAGTTTAAACTCAAGTTAACTGAAGAGGAGGTCTTAGAAAAAATCAAAGATAGTGTATCATTTGCCAGAAATTTATGCCCTAATATAGAGTGGAGTTGTGAAGATGGCGGAAGATCCTCAATTGATTATCTGTATAAGTGTATAGAGCTAGCTATTGAAAGCGGTGCATCTACAATAAATATTCCTGACACAGTCGGT
>CACMWO010000016.1 GCA_902617465.1 uncultured Alphaproteobacteria bacterium
GTACGTTTGTTGTTAACGGAACTGAAAGAGTTGTTGTAAGCCAATTACACAGGTCACCAGGTGTATTTTTTGATCATGATGAGGGTAAGACCCATGCAAGTGGTAAGGTCTTATATAATGCACGAATTATCCCTTATAGAGGTTCTCAACTGATTTTCCTAATTGAAGAAACTTATCGTAGGAAATTTTTTGAATATCTACTAAATTTGGAACTTCGATCGTTTTACCGATCTTACCAAAAGAATAGCGAATTCGTTTTTTTTCTGTAAAGCTAAGTGGCATATTATATAGAACCTATAATAATTAATTATTTAAGTTCTACTTTTGCGCCTGCGGCTTCTAGCTGAGTCTTCATAGCTTCCGCCTCTTCTTTCTTAACTCCTTCTTTTAAAGTTTTCGGAGCACCTTCAACCATGTCTTTAGCTTCTTTTAAACCAAGACCTGTAATAGCTCTTACTTCTTTAATTACATTAATTTTTTGATCTCCAGCTGCTGTAAGCACAACATCAAAAGCATCTTTTTCTTCTGCCGCATCCGCTGCAGGAGCTGCTCCACCTGCTGCTACTGCTACAGGTGCCGCTGCGGTTACACCCCATTTTTCTTCTAAAAGTTTTGAAAGTTCTGCTGCTTCCATTACTGTTAGTGTTGATAGCTCATCAACAATTTTATTTAAATCTGCCATTTTTTTGTCTCTCCCTAATTAGTCTTTTTTGTTTTGTAGTATTGAAATAATATCCTGATCTGGTCTTTGTAATATTCTTACAAGTTTTGAAGCAGGAGCATTGATCAATCCAACTATTTTTCCTCTTATTTCTTCAAGAGAAGGTAAAGTTGCAACCTTTGCTATATCCTCTTTTGAATATAACTGGTTATCAAAAAAAGCTGCCTCTGCAGATAGCTTTTTTAAATCTTTTTCAAATTTTTTACAAACTTTTGCAGTTCCAACAGGATTATTTGTAAAAATTATTAATTTTTGATTTGATAAAAAATCAATAAGACCTTTTTTTTCATCATCTTTGTTAACAAATATTTTAACGATATTATTTTTGGAAACTTTAGTTACTCCATCATTATTTCTAATTTCAGTTCGAAATTCGATCATTTCTTTTACTGACATCTCTGAAAATGATGCAACGAATATAGCAGAATAATCCTTCGACATTTGATCAAGGTTTTCAATATATTGTTGTTTTTCAGCTTTATTCATTATATTTCAACCCTTAAACCAAAACCCATAGAAGAAGATAGATAAACAGAATTCACAAAGTTACCCTTCAATCCTGACGGTTTTATTTTTTTTATTTCATCAATAAAAGAAGTTACGTTTTCAGTCAATTTACTTTCGTCAAAACTAACTTTACCTAAAGCAGCATGAATGGTTCCTGCTTTATCATTTTTATATGCTACAAGTCCTTTATTGATATTTTCAATTGTACTCTTTATATCATTTGTAACAGTGCCTGTTTTAGGATTAGGCATTAAACCTTTAGGACCTAAAATTTTAGCAATTTTACTAACAACAGACATCATGTCTGGAGTAGCTACTATTACATCTACGTCAATCTTTTTTTCAAGCGAGGTAACTAAATCGTCACCCCCAACATGTTTAGCACCAGCTGTTTTAGCCTCCTCTGCAGCCTTTCCTTGAGCAAAAACCGCTATTTGAACATTTTTTCCTAATCCATGAGGTGGTATGAAACTTCCTCTGACATTTTGATCAGACTGCTTAGGGTCAATACCTGTATTTATAGATACTTCTAAAGACTCGTCAAACTTAACATATTTTTTTTCTTTAATAATTTTAACTGCATCAGATATTTTGTATGACTTTGTAAAATCTATACCTTCAATTTGTTTTTTTTTATTTTTAGTTAAATTCATTATACAACTTCCATCCCCATTGACCTAGCTGATCCAAGTATTATTTTTGATGCTTGATCAACATCATAGGCATTAAGATCTTCTAATTTTTCTTTTGCTATCTCTTCTACCTGTTTCATTGTAACTTTACCTAAATTTGATCTACCAGGTGTTTGACAGCCCTTTTTTATTTTTGCAGCTTTCTTTAGATAAAAAGTAACGGGTGGTTTCTTAGTAACAAAATCAAATGATCTATCTTTGTATGCAGTAATTATAGTTGGTATAGGTGCGCCCTTTTCCAAGTCTTTTGTCTTGTCGTTAAACTGTTTACAAAAATCTTGGATGTTTAATCCCTTTTGACCCAAAGCAGGGCCTACGGGAGGTGCCGGATTAGCTGAACCGGCTGGAATTTGTAATTTTATATATCCTAAAATCTCTTTAGCCATACTATTAGCCTTTAACCACTTGTGAATAATCTAGTTCTAAAGGTGTCGGTCTCCCAAAAATTGAGACGGACACTTTAAGCTTTTGTCTTGAACTGTCAACCTCTTCTATAATGCCACTAAATGAAGCAAATGGACCATCAGACACCTTAATCTGTTCACCAACTTCATACTCAAACTTAGGTTTAGGATTATCAACACCTTCGGTAATATCTTGTAATAATTTAGATACCTCTCGCTCAGATATAGCAATTGGCTTATCTTTTGTTCCAAGAAAATTTGAAACTTTTGGTATATCTCTAACTAAATGCCATGTGTCATCGTTCATAATCATCTTAATTAAAACATAACCTGGGAAAAATTTTTTTTCAGAGTTAACTCTTACACCCCTTCTGACCTCCACTACTGCTTGAGTAGGAACAGAAACTTCAGAAATCGAGTCTTCTAAATTAACTTTTTTTGCCTCATCTAAAATTGAGTCCGCAACTTTTTTCTCAAAGCCAGAGTGGCAGTGTACAACATACCACTTTGATGTATCTGTATTTTCAACCATTAAATTATCCTAGAACTATTCTCACAATAAAGGAAAAAAATTGGTCTAAGAGCATTAAAATAATTGCAGCAATACTAATCACAACCAAAACGATACCTGCTGATGTGAAAGTTTCTCTCTTGGAGGGCCAGGTAACTTTAGATACCTCCTGTCGAACTTCTCTTAAATATTTAGCAGGATTAAATTTCATATTTTTATTTATTTATTTGGCAGGAGTGGCAGGCATCGAACCCGCAACCTCCGGTTTTGGAGACCGGCGCTCTACCAGTTGAGCTACACTCCTTCATATTAGTATTACTGCAGAGAATATTTTTATTCGATAATCTCTGAAACAACTCCTGAGCCAACAGTTCTACCGCCTTCACGAATAGCAAAACGTAAATTGTTATTCATTGCGATAGGAGCAAGTAACTCAACTTCAAGTGTAATATTATCTCCAGGCATTACCATTTCAGTACCTTCAGGCAATTTAATTGAACCAGTAACATCAGTGGTTCTAAAATAAAACTGAGGTCTGTAATTTGCAAAGAAAGGAGTGTGTCTTCCACCCTCTTCTTTGCTTAAAGCGTAAATCTCTGCTTTAAATTTTTTGTGAGGTTTGATACTACCAGGAGCTGCCAAAACTTGGCCTCTTTCTACCTCTTCCTTTTTAGTTCCACGAAGAAGAGCACCAATATTATCTCCAGCTTCACCTGAGTCTAATAGTTTTCTAAACATCTCAACCCCAGTACAAACTGTTTTGGTTGTATCTTTTAAACCAATAATTTCAATTTCTTCACCTGGTTTAATAACACCTTGTTCAACTCTTCCTGTAACAACAGTACCTCTTCCAGAAATAGAAAATACGTCTTCAACTGGCATTAAGAAAGGCTTATCTAATTCTCTTGTAGGAGCAGGGATATACTCATCAATTTTTGACATTAATTCAATGATTGAATTTTTACCAATATTTTCATCTCTGTCTTCTACAGCCGCAAGAGCTGATCCTTTGACGATTGGAATATCATCACCAGGGAAATCATATTTTGATAGAAGCTCTCTTATTTCAACTTCTACAAGCTCTAATAACTCTTGATCATCTACTTGATCAACTTTATTTAGGTAAACAACTAGTGCTGGTACACCAACCTGTCTAGCTAAAAGAATGTGTTCACGTGTTTGAGGCATTGGACCATCAGCTGCGTTAACAACTAAAATTCCTCCGTCCATCTGAGCAGCACCTGTAATCATATTTTTTACATAGTCTGCGTGACCTGGACAGTCGACGTGAGCATAGTGTCTTTTATCAGTTGAATACTCGACGTGCGCTGTTGAAATTGTTATACCTCTCTCTTTTTCTTCAGGAGCTTTATCAATTTCATCATAAGCAGTAAACTCTGCACCACCTTTTTCTGCCAAAACTTTAGTTATTGCTGCAGTAAGTGTTGTTTTACCATGGTCGACGTGACCGATAGTTCCGATGTTGACGTGTTCTTTCGATCTGTCAAATTTTTCTTTAGTCATTTTAAGTTGTTACCTCTTTTTAATATCTATTACTTAATTTTTTCAATGTACTTGGAGCGGGTGAAGGGAATCGAACCCTCGTAGCCAGCTTGGAAGGCTGGAGCTTTACCATTAAGCTACACCCGCGATTTAGCGGGTAACCACTTCAAAACATCCACAAAATCAAATCCTTGTGAGTTCCGATAAACTACTAATTTTTCTTTAAAATTCAATAAGAAAAGTGAAAAAAAAGTGGTGGAGGGAGTAGGATTCGAACCTACGTACACTTGCGTGAACAGATTTACAGTCTGCCGCCTTTAACCACTCGGCCATCCCTCCAAAGTGTTTAAAATCAGGTGTTGATTAATAGATAATTGTCTTTGAAAGTCAATAGACTTCCTTAATTTTTACTGTTATTTAAAACAATGCTTATTTCAGGGGTTAATTCTTGCACTAGTTGTATAATTCATAACCCTGATAAAATAATCGAAATTTTTATCAATATTGAGAGACAATCAGCTTTTGCAAAGTTGATAGAGCAAAATAAACTTAATAATAAGACAAAGTTACTAAAGAAAAGCGATTTTAAAAGACTTGGTGTTAAAAATGATAGATTTATCAATGATATAGTCATAAGAAGAGAAAAGTATAAAGCTTCCAATTTAGAGGAAATTATTATAAACAACAAAAAATCCCTTATTATTATTGCCGATCAGATTACAGACCAAAATAACCTAGGAAATATAGTAAGAACGGCAGTTTTAATGGGAGCTGATGGTCTATTACTATCAGAGCATTCTTCGGCAGATATTAACGAAGTAACGTCATTAACCTCGTCTGGAGCCGTTGAAGTGTTGAAATATCATGTCTCTAAAAATATTAACAGAACAATAGAAGTTCTAAAAAAATCTGGCTATTGGACTTATTCCCTAGTTATGAGTGGCCAGGAAATGAACAGAGAATTTAATTTTGATAAAAAATCTGTCATCATTGTAGGAAATGAAGGAAAAGGGATTAGAAGAAATATTTTAACAAAGAGTGACTTTAAAATAAGAATACCTCAAATTAATTTTGATGGCATTGATAGTTATAATGCAGCAAATTCTCTGGCAATTGCTGCATATCATTTCAAAATTAGTACTTTTTAAATATTGTTTATTTTAGATTTTAATATAAATAATAACACAATGCCGGCTTAGCTCAGTTGGTAGAGCAGTTGATTTGTAATCATCAGGTCGGGAGTTCGAGTCCCCCAGCCGGCACCATTTACTTTTAGTAGAAACAAACCTAAATACATATAATTGATTATTCTCAATACTTACATTAAGTTTAAAATCTATGGTTTCGGATATTGATCAATTTGGGAGAGATACTACAAGAAATAATAACCCAAGTTTTAACGAAGAAAAATCAAAGAAAATTTTAGACTCATTAGCTGAAATAAAAAATCAATTAGAAAATAAAGACTATAATCCAAATGTTGATGACTCATCACCAAGAATAAGAGCTAGTAATTTAAAAAATAAATCTGATTTTGATGAACTGAAATTAAAAATTGAGTCTTTAGAAAAAAAAATTAATACCATTGATACATTCCTGAATAATAAATCAAGTATCAAGGAAATTCATGAACCGACGTCTAAGAAACTTGATGGGGACTTAAGTATTTTTCATAAATTAAATAATCATTCATCAATACAACAGAACAAATCATTGCTAGTTCTTGAAGATGATGGTGATTTTAATAAATCAAATTTTAATTTATTTAGTTTTATAATGACAATAAATTTTCTAACAATAGTTCTTATAGGTTTAATTGTTTACATAAAAGATATACCGATCAAAGATATTATAAGTATTTTTTTAATTAGTTGACTGAAGGTTGAATTTTTTCAACACTTGCTGCACTAAACTTAAACTCAGGAATTTTACCAATCGGATCTAACTGCGGGTTTGTAAGTACGTTTGCAGCAGCTTCAGCAAAACAAAATGGCATGAAAACCATACCTTCAGGTATTTCTCTGTCACTTCTGACCTTAATAGCTAGCGATCCTCTTTTTGTTTTAACTAAAACTTGATCTCCTGGATTAATTGTCATTCTTTTCATGTCCCACCTATTCATACTGACTATTGCTTCAGGTTCAATATGATCCAAGACATTTGCTCTTCTTGTCATAGAACCAGTATGCCAATGCTCTAATAATCTTCCTGTTGTTAATATCATCGGGTAGTCGTCATCTGGTAGTTCTGCTGGTGGTATTAATTTAGCAGGTACTATTTTTCCCCTTCCATTTGCAGTTGGAAAATTTTCATTGAATATAATCTCATTTCCGGGTTTGTTTGGATCATCACAAGGATATGTAACAGAATTTTCATTTTCTAGTCGTTCATAAGTAATATTTTTTAATGAAGGCATTACTTGAGCCATTTCATTAAAAATATCTCTTGGATGTAAATAGCTCCAATCTAATCCCATACCTTGAGCTATAGCTTGAGTAATCCACCAATCTTGTCTGGCTGAACCAGGAGGTGTTACTGCTTGGCGACCTAATTGGACTTGTCTGTTAGTATTTGTATAAGTTCCCGTTTTTTCAGCGTGAGCTGATGAAGGTAAGATTACATCTGCATGCCAGGCAGTTTCAGTCATGAAAATGTCTTGCACAACTAAATGTTCTAATTTAGCTAATGCTGCTCTAGCATGATTTTGATCTGGATCTGACATTGCAGGGTTTTCGCCCATAATATACATACCTTTAATTTCATCTTCTAAAATTTTGTTAATAACTTCAACGACAGTTAAACCTTTTTTATCATCAAGACCTGTCTTCCAAAAATTTTCATATTTTTGATGGATGCTCCCATCTTCAACTGACTGGTAATCAGGAAAGACCATTGGAATTAATCCGGCATCAGATGCACCTTGAACATTATTTTGTCCTCTAAGCGGATGTAAACCTGTGCCTTCTCTTCCAATCTGTCCTGTGGTTAAAGCCAAAGCAATTAGACATCTAGCATTGTCTGTTCCATGCACATGTTGAGATACTCCCATGCCCCAAAAGATAATGGATCTATCTGATTTAGCATAAAGTCTGGCAACTTCTCGTAACTCTTGAGCTTTGATGCCACAAATAGCTTCCATTTTTTCAGGTGAAAAATCTTTTATCTCTTCTTGTAATTTTTCAAAGCCCTCTGTTTGTCCTTGAATATATTGTTCATCATAAAGTTTCTCTTCAACAATGGTAAATAAAAGCGCATTGAGCATTGCAACATCAGTGCCCGCTTTAAATTGCAAGTTATATGTGGCATGTTTTGTTAAGCCTTGTTTTCTTGGATCCATAACAACTAACTTGGATCCTCTTTTTGCTGCACGTTTTAGATATGTTGCTGCAACCGGATGGTTTTCAGTAGGCCTTGCACCTATAACAATGACACAGTCAGCATCAGATGCTGACATAAAAGGAGCTGATACAGCTCCAGAGTTTACACATTCCATCAGCGCTGCAACAGAAGATGCGTGACAAAGTCTAGTACAGTGATCTACATTATTTGATCCAAAACCAACTCTTACCAATTTTTGAAATAAATAAGCTTCTTCATTAGAGCACTTTGCTGAACCAAAACCAGCCAAACTTTTTGGTCCATGATCTTCTTTCAAATTTAAAAGACCAGATGAAGCTCTTTCGATTGCGTCTTCCCAAGTAGTCTCTTCAAAATAATCATAGATATCAGCATCTTTAATTTCAAGATTTGGGTCTTTTTTAACACCAGCTTTTCTCACTAATGGTTTAGTGAGTCTTCCATCGTGATTGATATAGTCATAACCAAATCTACCTTTTACGCATAATCGATTTTCATTGGCAGGTCCGTTTTTACCATCAACGTACAATATTTTATCGTCTTTTACGTGTACTTCAGTTTGACATCCTACACCACAATAAGGACAAACACTCTCTACTACTTTATCTGAATAAGAGTCTCTTTTCCCCTCATTATCAACTAAGGAGGACTCCATTAATGCTCCTGTTGGACAAGCTTGAACACATTCTCCACAAGCAACACAAGTACTATTACCCATTGGATCATCTAAATCAAATATTACCTTCGCTGTTGACCCTCTGTATGCCATTCCGATTACGTCGTTTACTTGTACTTCACGGCAAGCTCTAACACATAAATTACAATTTATACATGCATCTAAATTAACACTCATCGCTTTATGAGATCTGTCTAACTCTATTTTATCTTTACTAGGAAAACGACTATCGCTAACACCTAATTTTTCAGACCAATTCCAAAACTTTGACTCAGGGTCAGGAGAATTATTTTTTACTGGTTGATCAGACACAAGAAGTTCAAAAACCATAGATCGTGATTTTTCTGCTCTTGAAGAGTTAACTGTAACCTCCATGCCTTCAGTAGGTTTACGAATACACGACGCTGCAAGAGTTCTCTCTCCTTTAATTTCAACCATACATGCTCTACAATTTCCGTCTGCTCGATAACCTGGCTCAGGTGAGTAACAGAGATGAGGGATATCAATGTTATTTTTTTTTGCAACGTCCCAAATCGACTCGTCATTATTAGCTACATATTCGTTGCCATCAATTTTAAATTTAATATTTTCTGACATTAGTTGGTTACCTCCTCTGGGAAGTGTTTAATAACAGAAAGCATTGGATTTGGAGCAGCTTGTCCTAAACCACATATAGAAGCGTCCATCATTGCTGATGATAATTCTTTTAAAAGGTCTACATCCCAAGATGATTGGTTCATAAGTTTAAGAGCTTTTTCAGTTCCGTTTCTGCATGGAGTACATTGACCACAACTTTCATCATGGAAAAAGAACATTAAATTTTTGGCAATATCTTTCATGTTATCTTTGTCAGATAAAACGACTACAGCAGCTGAACCTATAAAACATCCATGCTCTTGTAACGTGTCAAAATCAAGAGGAATATTATCTAATTTTGCAGGAAGTATTCCTCCAGAGGCTCCTCCAGGCAAGTATGCTTTAAATGTATGACCCTCTTGAATACCGCCACAATATTCATCAATAAGTTGTTTTATTGTGATCCCTGCTGGAGCAAGCTTAACACCAGGGTTTTTGACTCTTCCCGATACTGAGAATGTTCTAAGACCTTTTCTACCATTGAGACCATGACTACTGAACCAGACAGCACCTTTTTCCAAAATCTCTCTTACCCAAAAAACTGTTTCAACGTTATGTATTAATGTTGGTCTACCAAATAGTCCTACCTGTGCTGGAAAAGGAGGCTTATGTCTTGGTAATCCTCTTTTACCCTCTAAACTTTCTAACATTGATGATTCTTCACCACAAATGTAAGCACCAGCACCTCTCCTAAAATGTATTCTAGTTTTAACATTTAAATTATTTTCTTCTAAAATTTTAATTTCTTTCTTTAAAAACTTTATTACATCAGGGTACTCATCTCGCATATATATATATACATCTGTTGCCTCAACAACCCATGCAGCTATTAACATTCCCTCAAGGAATCTATGAGGATCTCTTGTAAGATAATGATGGTCTTTAAAAGTTCCTGGTTCACCCTCATCTCCATTAATTGCCATTAATCTGGGTTTATTTTCTGCTCTGACAAATCTCCATTTTCTACCAGTTGGAAATCCTGCACCACCAAGACCTCTCAAACCTGATTGCTCCATTTCTTCAATTAACTTCATTGGGTCTTTTTTATTTTCAATACAATCATTTAGAATTTTATATCCACCATTTTTTATATAATCATCATAGCTAATGTAATTTGGTATAACTGGTTTTGTATCTTGCTCCTCTAAGGCTTTTTGAACTACACTTACATCTGCGTTTACAAAATGTTTTTTTCCTACTTCAACCACTGGTGCTTGGTGACACCTTCCCATACAAGGCGCTCTAACTACTCTCACATTAGAAGATATATTATCACTTAAATTTTTTTCTATAGTTTTGCATCCGTTCATCTCACATGTAATACCATCACAAACTCTAATTGTTGTTTCAGGTGGGCTGATATCATCCTCTTTATAAATATCAAAGTGAGCATAGAATGATGCTGTTTCGTAAATTTCAGTTAAAGGTAAATTTGTTAATTCGGACAATGCTGTTAAGTGTTTTGGTTTTAGACATTTATACTGATCTTGAATTAAGTGAAGACTTTCGATAAGCATATCCCTTTGTCTAAAATATTCATTAGGTATAAGCTTTTTAAGATCATCAATTGACTGGTCATCACTTTGGCGACCCTTGTTGAATTCTAAAGCTTTTCTTCTACCAGAACCTGGATGAATCTTACTTTGTGAGTCTTTCATTTGGTATAATTTAGTAATTTTTTGTTAAGTTTCAATTATCAATAAGTTATTAATTGATAAGTATTACTTATTAAAGCTTTTTAAGAATTTTAAAAAGTTATTTTTAATAGGTGATGGGCGATTATCATCAATATGAACTATACCTACCTTATGAGATATTTCTGGAGAAATTAATTGAATAAAATTTGTATTCTCATCGTAGTTAAATGACTGAGTAAATATATATGGCATAATTGTTGAAAATTCTGAACTATTTACATGAGAGTAAATATGAGTCATAGAGTTTGACTCAATTAAAACTCGTGGATTAATATTATTCCCTTTAAAAACAGCATCTAATATTCTTCTAAATTGATTTTCTTTAGAAATTAAACATAGATCTAAATTACCAATTTCTTGCCATTTTAATTTCTTTTTATTTTTTAAATTCTTTTTTTTAGTAATGAGAAAATATGTTTCTTTATATAAAGGTATCTTCTCAACTCCTAATATTGGTTCATTTTCTAAATAACTTATCCCTAAATCTAATTTGAAATCATGAAGATTTTTATCAATTTCATTAGAAGACATAGAAATTACTTGCAATTTGACATTTGTAAATTTTTTAACAAAACTATTTAATAAAAAAGAAACTTCCAATAAAGCAGTAGGAATAACACCTATTTTTAATTTTCCAGTTAAATTGTTTTTTAACTCGGAGCTTAACTGTTTGATATTAGTGTACTCTTTGACAATATTTTTAAATCGTTCCTTTAAAATTTCTCCCTCAGAAGTTAATCCAATATAGTTCTTTCCTCTTTTTACTAATCTTACCCCTATTTCATTTTCTAAAGCCTTTAGCTTCATAGATAAGGAAGGTTGTGATATTTTTAATTTTTCTGCTGCTCTATTGAAATGTTTTTCACTATCTAATGCTAAAATAATTTCTAAATTCTTTATTTCCATGTATTTTTAAAATAAATATATATGTAAATGGATTATTATCTAGATACTAAAGGCTTTGAATGCCCTATACCTGTCTTAAAAGCTGAAAAATTTATAAAAAAGTTAAAAAAAAATGATGTTCTTACAATAGAAAGTGATGACCCTTTATCACAATTTGACTTTAAAAATTTCTGTGAAGAAAAAAAATATGAGATCATTTCACTAGAAAAAAAGGGGAATTTAGTAAACATAAAATTTAAAATTCAATAAATCTAATCTTTTCACCTTTTTTAATTTTATCATTTCCTTCAGGGACAAACGCATACCCATCTGCTTCAGAAAGAGAAATTAGTTTTGCAGAACCTTTTGAGTTATGAGTATAAAGTATATTTTTAGATAATTTCACACGATAAAATTTTGTAATATTAGATTTTTTATTTTCTGAAAATCCAGATTGATAAAATTTGGTAATGCTAGAATTATCTTTGCGAGAAGGATCTATAAATAGACTTACTAAAAAAAATAAATTAGTGAAAACAGCTAGTGGATTTCCAGGAAGAGAAAAATAATAATTGAATTTTAATTTTGAAAAAATTACAGGTCGACCTGGTTGAATTCTTACATACTTAAAAAGAAGTTCAGTGTTTTGACTTAGAAATGACGATATGTAATCTTTAGTGCTAAATGAAGAGCCACCTGAACTAATTATAATATCGAATTTTTTTTGATTTTTTTTATAAAATTTATCAACTTTTATTTCATCATCTTTTATAATACCTAAATCATGAACACTTATATTAAATCTCTTTAAAAAATGAATTATTTGATATTTGTTTGAGTCATATACTTGATGATCTTTTATTTTTTTGCCAGATTTTATTAATTCATTTCCTGAGGATACGACAGCAACTCTCAAAGTTTTATATACCCATAAATTTCTAATTCCTACTGATGAAAGTAATGCAATTTTTATAAAATCAATTTTTTCATTTTTTTTTATCAATATTTTATTTTTTTTTAAATCCTCACCTTTTTTTTTTATATCTTTATTAGATATTTTTGAACGTTGGACTAATAGATTTTTCCCCTCAACTTTTGCGTTTTCTAATGAAATAAAATTTTTAAAGTTTTGTGGGATAATACCTCCTGTATTTATTTTATAGGCTAAATTGGGATTTAATTTTTTATATGAATGTCCAGCATTTAGAAGCTTATTAGATATTGACACTTTGTTGAGATTTTTATTAGAAACAATATAACCATCTAATCCTGCGGTATTTTCTAAGGGTAGATTTATTGGTGAAGTAATTGTTCTTGATACTACTGCATTATTTGCTTCCTTTAGTTTAATCCTAGACTCTTGAAATAACTTCTTTTTTTCCCGAATAATTATTTTTTGCGCAAGTTCAAAAGATATTAGCCTAGGAGTTTTCATAATATATTTTAGAGGCAATTTTTTCTATTTGACTGTGATTAAAGGTCTGAATTGGATGATCGATATTGTCGTCTGTAACGATATATTTAACATTATTTATAGATTTGTAGAGGTAGTCTTTGTTATTTTTTTGTAAGCTTACTTCTAACTTTATCAAATCATCAAATCTTTTAAACCCTTCAAATATTAGCAAATCACAATCTTTGTTAATTTCTATCAGACGTTCTAAATTAATATGTGACTCAGCTTTCTCTTCTATGAATGCAAGTCTTTTATCTGATACTAGTGTAGTTTTATATGCTCCGGATTTTCTAATTTTATAGCTATCTGTATTAGGATGATCAATGTCAAATGAATGGTGAGCATGTTTTACCACACCAACTTTTATTTTATTTTCTTTAAAAAATTTTACTAAATTACTCACTAAAGTAGTTTTGCCACTATTTTTCCAACCAATAACAGCTATTGTTTTCACCTTGTCACCATAATACAATCAAGAAAAAAATGACAGATTTTTTAATCAAACCTAGTGTAAATAACAGATCTTTATTTAAATTAAAAAAATCAATTAATGAAAAAGGCGAAATAACAAAAATTCCTATCATTGAAGAAAAACCACTAACGCTATACTTAAACAACCAAGAAATAGTGACAATAATGACTATAGGAGATTATCCAAAATATTTAGCTATAGGCTATTTATTCAATCAGGGAATGCTTAATAATATAGACGATGTAAAAAAGATTGAGTTTCATAAAGACCTAAAGACAGTTGTTGTAAGAACAAAGAATAAAACTAATTATGAAGAAAAATTAAAGAAGAAAGTAAATACTTCTGGTTGCGCACAAGGGACTGTATTTGGAGACTTATTTGAAGAAATAAACTCCATTTCCCTAAATAAAAAAATAAGAATAGATCATCAACAGCTTATGAATTTATCCAAAAAAATTAATACTGAGCCAAGTTTGTATTTATCTGTAGGCGCAATACACGGTTGCGTCTTATGTCAGGGAGATAAACCTTTGTATTATTTTGAAGATGTGGGAAGACATAATGCTGTTGATAAAATAGCTGGTTTGATACTTGATAAAAAAATAGATGCAAAAGAAATGTCTTTTTACACTACTGGAAGGCTGACAAGTGAAATGGTATTGAAATGTATCAAAATGGAAATACCAATACTATTATCTCGATCAGGTTTCACTGCTTGGGCGGTTGAAATAGCTAGAAAGAAAAATTTAACAATGATTGGAAGAATTAGAGGTAAAAGGTTAAATATTTTATCTGGAGAATTTAGATATACCAAAGATGAGTAAGCTTGTATCTGTAATACTAACGGGTGGTAAATCCTCTAGAATGGGTTACGAAAATAAAAGTTTTTTAAAAATTAAAGATAAGAGTTTTATTGAAATTTTAATAGAAAGTCTTCAAGAAAAGTCTCATGAGATTATTATTAATGCTAATAGAGATATTAGTAAGTACAAAATATTTGGTTATAAAGTTGTAAGTGATAAAATTGGCGGTTATAAAGGGCCACTAGCTGGGTTACATAGCGCTCTTGATCTATATAAAAACTCAAGAGAGGATTTATGGTTTGCACTTTTTCCCACTGATGCCCCAATAATTAACACAGGTATTATAGATAATTTTAGCTCAATTAAAGAAAAAAAGAATAAAGTTTATATTTGTAAGATTGATAATATTATCGAACCAATGTTCTCTTTTTGGTCATCAAAAATATTTATGGAATTAAACGAAGTCCTTTTAAAAAATAATGGTTATAAAATTATGAAATTTGCTGAAGAAATTGGATTTGATTATATAAATTTTAAAAAAAATAAAAAAATAGAATTTTTTAATGTAAACGACAAAAATGATTATATAGAACTTCTAAGTTTTTGAGAAATTAACTAACAAAGAGCCCTTATCATTAATTTTTTTTTCAGAATGACGATATCCTCTCTCATTTAAGTAAGGAACTAAGTCACTAAAATTTATGTATGTAAATGCAGGTAAACCTTTTCCAAATTTTAAAGGCTCTACAGTAATAAAAATTTCATCAATTAAATCAGCATATAAGAAATAATCATGAACACTCGTTCCCCCTAAAATTAAAACACTTTCTTTGCAAAGATTTTCAAATTCATCCCACTGATTAATATCTGGATTGAAATAATATTGATTTATTGAATTTTTAATTTGTTTAATTTTTTGGTATTTTCTAGAAAAAATAATTCTTGATCTAGACTCGTTTGGATTTAATTCATGAGTCTTTCTGCCCATAACTTGCCATTTATGATTCTTTATTAAATTGTCTAAGTGTTTTTTGTCTTCCAAGCTAGTCCATTCAAATGGATTATCGCCAGAATATTTTGCAATAAAACCATCGCTTGAACAAGCAAATGCTAAAGTGTATTTAATCATTAATTTATTTTATTAATTTTAAGTATAATATTTTATTTCAATATATGAATTTTTACCTACCTATTGCTGAAATATCCATAAATATTTATATATTAATTTCCCTTGGAGTTGGAATAGGTTTTATATCTGGACTCTTTGGCATAGGTGGAGGTTTTATAACCTCTCCTCTTTTGATACTAGTTGGCATTCCTCCAGCTGTTGCAGTTGGAACTACAACTGTTCAAGTATTCGCCTCAACATCAACTGGTGTAGTAAGTCATTTTCAAAGAAAAAACATAGACTATCAGATGGGCTTAACAATGGTTATTGGTGGATTAGTGGGGACACTTTTTGGTGTATTAATTCTAAATAATTTAAAAACTATTGGATTAATTGATAACTATTTAAATAGTATATATATAATTCTTTTAATTATAACTGCTGTATTTATTCTTTATGAAACAGCTAAAGTTAATATCGTACATAAAAATAAAAAATTTAAATTACACCAGCATTCTTGGATACATGGACTTCCTTTTAAAATTAAGTATAGAAAATCTAAACTATATATAAGTGTACTAGCACCACTTTTAATTGGTTTTTTTATAGGTGTATTGACAGGGCTAACTGGTATTGGTGGTGGCTTTATACTTATTCCATGTATGATTTATTTTTTAGGTATGAAAACTATTGCAGTAATAGGAACATCTCTATTTAACATCACAATAGTATCCTTTGTATCTTTATTTTTGCAAATATACATAAATCAAAATATAGATTTTGTATTGGCTTTAGGATTAATAGTAAGTAGCTCTATTGGAGCTGCACTAGCTGCAAGAATAGTTGATATACTTGATCAAGAAAATTTAAAAGTTACATTTGGTATGTTACTGTTAATTATTTCATCATTTTTAGCTTATGATTTATTTAGAACACCTGAGAACTTATTTATTATAAATTATGTATAAATACAGTTTAATAATTATATTTTTTTTTAAAATTGGTTTTGCATCTAATTTTTCTTTAGATCAATTTGAAATTGAAATAAACTCGAATTTTTTAGGAAAAGAAGTAGTTTTATTTGGAAATAAAGATAAAGATAATAATGTAATCTTCATTTTCGAAGGAGAGAATAAAAAAGCTAAATTGACGACAAAAGTTAAAGAGGGTTTTTTATGGATTAACGAAACAAAAGAATTGAATGATCAACCTAGTTTTTTTGCGATCTTCACGTCTCCTAAAAAGACTTTGAATGAAATATTTTTATATTCTAGTTTAAAGGATAGGCATTTATTAATAAGCAATCACTCTCTTGAACTTCATAAAATAAGAAAAGCAATGAAAGTGAAAAATTTGTATATAGAAGAGGAGCTTGAAAGTTTAAGTGGAAATCTATTTTTAAAAAAATTTTTAATACCAGATAATATCTCACCTGGAAATATAAAAGTTTATATGTACGAGATAAAAAACAATGAAATTATAAAGATGGTATCTAAAAACTTGCAAATAAAAAAAGGAGGAATTTCATTTAAGTTGGAAAAGTTGTTAAAAACTGAGTCTTTTATTTATATTATAATTTTGATTGCTATATCATTATTGCTTAGCTTAGTTACAAATTTAATATTTAGAAAAAAATGAAAAAAAATAATAATAGAAATTATTTTGTAGTTATTGATCAAAGTGCTGAAATGTGGACTGCAGTTAAATTTGCTATAAGGAGAGCAAAAATAACTAAATCTAATATTACTACTGTTAGTTTTATTCAAAGCGCAAGCGAAGGTATGATGCTTACATCAGGGGCTGAACAAATTTTGGATATAGATCAAATAACAACCGAAAAATTAAAACATAAAGAAGTGCATAACTACATCTTAGATAAATCTAAAATAAAAGCAAAATCTGAAATATTTAAATATAATGAGATCGATGAGTTTGTAAGTTTCTTAAATAAATACTCATCTAATTCAACTATTATTCTTGCTACAAGTAAAGATATAGGTAAGCCTGGGCCTTTAATTGACAAACTTATATATGAAAAATCTAACTCGTTACATTGCCCTCTTGTTATAATCAATGGTAATCTCGAAGATAAAGAAATTGAGAAGATTATTTAGCTGAATAAAAAAGATTTCAAAATTTGTGTGGTATGCCAAAGACCATTTAATTGGAGAAAAAAATGGGAAAAAGTATGGAATGATGTTAAATATTGTTCAGAAAAATGTCGAAGGTCAAAATCAAAAATAATAGAGAAAAGATAGCAAACTTACTGTTAAGTATTGGATGCGTTAATATAGACTTCAAAAAACAATTTACTCTTACATCCGGCAAAAAAAGTCCTGTGTATGTTGATTGTAGAAAATTAATTTCATTTCCAAAAGAAAGAGAATTAATTATTAATGAAATGAGCAAACAGATTAAATCGAAGTATAAAGATAATTCGACTATTATTGCTGGAGGAGAAACTGCTGGCATTCCCTACTCTTCCTTTCTATGTCAAAAGATGAAATATCCAATGATATATATAAGAAAGAGCCCTAAAGGGTTTGGAAAAGGTAAGCTAATAGAAGGAGAGTTTACCAAGAATACTCAGTCAATATTAGTAGAAGACATGGCAACTGATGGAGGAAGTAAATTACACTTCATAAAAGCTCTAAGAAAAAATAAACTTAAAGTTAAAGATATTTATGTAGTTTTTTACTATGGAATTTACCCTAAAGCTAAAAAAAATATATTTAATATGAAAGTGAATTTGAATTATCTCACATCTTGGAGAGATATATTAGCTATTTCTCCAAATTATATTTCAGATAAAGATCATGATAATTTAAAAAATTATTTAGAGTCTATTTCAAGTGGAAAATAAAATTATTAGTGTTGTTTCAGGGGGATTTGACCCTATCCATCCCGGGCATATCATGATGATGAAGGAATGTTTAGAGTTTTCTAATTTTTTAATTGCAGGTGTAAATTCTAATAAATGGTTAATTGATAAAAAAGGAAATTTTTTTATGGATATTCAACATAGAATGTATGTTGTTGATAGCTTAAAAGTGGTAAATGAAGCTATGGAATTTGAAGATGATGAAATGGGAAGTGCAAATAATTTGTTAATTCAAATAAGAAATAAATACCCAAATGAAAAAATTATTTTTGCTAATGGGGGTGATAGATCAGACACTTCTAAAATTTTAGAATATGAAACAGCAAAGAAATATAATATTGAATTAAAATTTGGTGTAGGTGGAAATCACAAAGAGTCTTCCAGTTCTGATTTGCTAAAAAGATGGAGTGAATACTCTAAAAACTAAGGGCTAAGGGTATACGATACCCAACCATTATCTTTAAACTCAAAGACTTCTCTTTTGTGAATTCTATGAGGCATATCTTCCCAAAACTCGATTTTTGAATATTTTACTATAAACCCTCCCCAGTAATCAGGACGAGGAAAACTCTCTTTTTCAGGATATTTATTTTTATAAAATTGAATTTTATTCTCTAAATCATCTCTTGACTTTAAGACCTTTGATTGATTAGAAGCCCAAGCTCCTATTCGACTTAAATAATGTCTTGAATTAAAATATTTATCAGATATTTCTTTTGAGACTTTTTCGACTTTACCCTCTATTCTTATTTGCCTCAGTAAGGACTTCCAATGAAAATTTAGGCAAACATTAGCATTTTTTAAAATATCATTCCCTTTATTACTCTCATAATTTGTGTAAAAAATAAAACCATCATCATTATAATCTTTTAATAGAACCATCCTTGAGTGAGGGGTATTTTTGTCGTCAACTGTCGATAGACACATCGCATTAGGGTCGTTGATCTCTTTTTCAGTGGCTAAATCAAACCATTCTTTAAACTTAATAATTGGATTTAATTTATCTGACATGGTATGAGTATTATATTAATTTTAGCAAAAAATGGATTTAAAAAATAAAAAAGGACTAATAATGGGAGTTGCAAATGATAAGTCCATTGCCTGGGGCATAGCTCAACAATGCGCAAATTTTGGTGCTGAATTAGCTTTTACTTATCAAAATGATCTTCTATTAAAGAGAATAGATCCTTTAGCTAAATCTGTTGGTTCCAATTTATTGATACAATGTGATGTTAGTGATGAAGGATCAGTAAAAAATACTTTTGAAAAAATTAAAGATAAATGGGGAAAATTGGATTTTTTCGTTCACGCTGTAGCGTTTGCAGATAAAAATGAGCTAAGGGGCAAGTATGTTGATACATCAAAAGAGAATTTCTTAAATAGTTTAAATATTTCTTGTTACTCCTTCACTGAGTCTTGTAAATATTGCTATGATTTAATGGATAATGGTGGGAGTATTTTAACTTTAACTTATTATGGAGCGGAGCAGGTTATGCCACATTATAATGTGATGGGAGTCGCAAAATCAGCGCTTGAGGCTTCAGTTAAATATCTTGCTGTAGATATGGGAGATAAAAATATAAGAGTTAACGCTATATCTGCAGGCCCAATTAAAACTCTTGCGGCCTCTGGTATTGGTGATTTTAGATTTATTTTAAAATGGAATGAACTAAATTCTCCTTTAAAGAGAAATGTTACACTGGAAGATGTTGGAAACACAGGAGCCTATCTTTTGAGCGACCTTTCATCCGGTGTGACTGGAGAAATCCACCATGTTGATTGTGGTTATCATACAGTTGGAATGGTAGCAGTTGATGAAGCTGAAGGTGTAGCAGGATTATTAAATGAGTTTAGTAAAAAATAATTAGTTCATGTCACACAATTCTTTTGGAAATTTATTAAAGTTTACTACTTGGGGAGAAAGTCATGGGGAGGCTATAGGTTGTGTCGTTGATGGTTTCCCAGCAGGTATACCTATTAACACAAAATATATTCAAACAAGATTAGATTTGAGAAAACCAGGTCAGTCAAAATTTACAACACAAAGAAAAGAAAAAGATGAAGTCAATATACTCTCTGGGGTTTTTAACGGTAAAAGCACCGGTGCTCCGATATCAATGATAATTTATAACTCTGATCAAAGAAGTAAGGACTATTCAGAAATTAAAAATAAATTTAGACCTGGTCATGCCGATTATACATATTTTATGAAATATAAAAATTATGATTATAGAGGTGGAGGAAGGTCTAGTGCGAGGGAAACTGCTATGAGAGTTGCTGCAGGTGCTCTTGCAGAACTTCTTATTAAAAAAATTTCAAAAAATAAAATAAATGTTACGAGCGCTGTCATTCAAATAGGTAATGAGAAGATAGAAAACACAACTTGGAATAATAATTTTATTAATAAAAATCCATTTTTCTCACCAAAAAAATCTATCCTAAAAAAATGGGAAGATCTAATACACTCTCACCGAAAAAAGGGTTCATCTCTTGGTGCTGTAATTGAAGTTAGAGTCTCAAATTGTCCTGTAGGTATAGGAGAGCCAATATATCAAAAACTTGACTCTGAATTATCAAAAGCGATTATGAGCATTAATGCGGTAAAAGGTATAGAGTTTGGTACAGGTTTTGATTTAGTAAATTATGACGGCACGAATGGATCTGATCAAATTAATTTCAAAAACAAGAAAATTAATTTTCATACTAACCACGCAGGAGGAATATTAGGTGGTATTTCTTCAGGCCAAGATATTATTTTTAGATATATTGTAAAACCAACGAGCTCAGTATTAAGTGAAAAAAACACTATTACAAAGAATTTTAAAAATACAAAAATTAAAACTAAAGGACGTCATGATCCTTGTGTGGGTATTAGGGCAGTGCCAGTAGGAATTGCTATGACTAATTTTGTGATTGCAGATTTGTTATTAATTCATAAATCCAAATCACATTAAAAACTTTATTAGCTTTTCATATATTATTTTTGGAGAAATACCTGATTTAGAATATTGATCTTCAATGTCAGATTGATCAATAAATTCATCTTTCATAAAAAAATTTAGTATTTTTGGGGTATTGTTTATTTTATTTATTAGAAAGTCATTGACCTGACTAGAGAAACCCCCGATAGCGTTCTCTTCAATAGTGACAAAAATATCGTGATTTTTTATAAGTTTTTGTATTAATTTAATATCAATTGGTTTTGCAAATCTCATATCTATTATAGAGCAGTCCAATTTATAATTTTTTTTAATCAGCTCAGAAATTTCTAATACTTTTTTTAACCTTGTTCCTAAATTAAGAAAGGCAACTTTTTTTCCATTTTTTATAATCTTTCCTTTTCCTATAATTATTTTTTGAAATTTATCATTATTTTTATATTCATGTGCAAGATCTCTTGGATATCTAATTGCAGATGGTTTGTTATTAATAGACAATGCTAAATTGATCATATTTTTTAATTCCTCACCGCTAGACGGTGCCATTACAACAAAATTAGGAAGGCAGCAGAGGTAGCTGAGATCAAAAGATCCAGCATGTGTAGCACCATCAGCACCTACAAAGCCAGATCTATCAATTAAAAATCTAACAGGCAATGACTGTATAGCAATGTCATGTACAACTTGATCATAAGCTCTCTGAAGAAAAGTTGAATAAATTGCAACAAAAGGTTTAATAGACTCTGTCGTCATACCTCCAGCAAATGTAACAGCATGCTGTTCAGCTATTCCTACATCATAAAATCTAGAAGGATATTTTTCTTTAAACTTATCTAAGCCTGTTCCTGAGGGCATTGCTGCAGTTATCGCTACAATTTTTTTATCTTTTTTTGCTAATTTTAAAATAGTGTCGCTCACTACATTAGTATATGTAACTAACTTTGATTTATTTTGTAAACCAGTTTTGACATCAAAAGATGAAACTCCATGGAATTTATCTTTGGATAGTTCAGCAGGTTTGTAACCTCTACCTTTCTGAGTAATTAAATGAAGAAATACAGGGCCATGTAATTCTTTTTTTTTGTATTTCTTAAATAATTGAACTAATAGCTTTAAATTATGCCCATCAACAGGTCCTAAATAATTTAAACCTAATTCTTCAAATAAAGTATTGCCAGTAAGATAACCTTTAAAATAACCCTCTGTTTTTTTTGCAAATTCTCCAACTTCACTTGGAAGTCTTTTAGTAAAGTTTTTTATAATATCTCTAAAACCCTCATATGATTTTGAACTCAATAAATTCACAAGATATTTACTCATAGCACCAACAGGTTCAGCTATAGACATCTCGTTATCATTCAGAATTATTAAAGAATTTTTATTTAGGTGTCCTAAATTATTTAACCCTTCGAAAGCCATTCCTGCACTAATTGCACCATCACCTATAACACTAACTACATCAAAATCTTTATTTAATATATCCCTTGCGGCTGTAATTCCAAGACCAGCAGAGATAGAAGTTGAGCTATGGGCTGCTCCAAAAGGGTCGTATATACTCTCTGATCTTTTAGTAAAACCAGATATGCCATTTTTTTTTCTCAAAGAATGTATTTTATTTTTTCTACCCGTAAGAATTTTATGAGGATATGTTTGATGTCCCACGTCCCAAATTATTTTATCTGATGGAGTATTAAATACATAATGTAAGGCGACTGTCAGTTCTACAACACCAAGACTAGCACCTAAATGTCCACCAGTTTTTGATACTATTTCAATTGTATAATCTCTCAATTCATCATTGAGTTTTTGTAATTCACTAAATGATAATTTTTTTAAATCTTTGGGTAATTTGACTCTACTTAAAACTGACATAAATTTTAATTATTGAAATTCTGTTGATGCAAGTGATTTATTCTTTTTAACAATTTTATCAATTTTAATTTTTGCAGATTTTAATTTTTCCTCACAATATTCTTTTAACTCTATGCCCTCCTCAAATAACTT
>CACMWO010000017.1 GCA_902617465.1 uncultured Alphaproteobacteria bacterium
TTTTTTTAATTCTACAACAAATTTTAAAAATTCTAGTTTGGTTGCTTTTGGAATGACCAGAAGACCTAATACAAGTGTTTCAAACGATCCAGGTTTAAATACTTTAATTAACACAAATGTAAAACATATTTGCATTGTTGGGAAATCATCTTCATATCAGGTCGAAAAGGCTTTGGGCATTTCAAAATCTGATAACTTAAAAATGATAGGTGAAAGTATCGCTCATATCAATGAAAAAGGTTTAGAAGCAATGTATGATGCTGAGCATTTTTTTGATGGATATAAATCAGATCCTAAATTTGCATTAGATTGTTTAACTGAGGCTTTAAATAATGGAGCTAGGTGGATAGTATTGTGTGATACTAATGGTGGAACTCTGCCAAATGAAGTAGAGACAATTGTTCAAGAAGTAACAAAATATATACCAGGTAAAAAACTGGGCATCCATGCGCATAATGATACAGAAAATGCTGTTGCCAACTCACTGGCTGCTGTGCGAGCAGGAGTGAGACAAATTCAAGGCACAATTAATGGATTAGGGGAAAGGTGTGGAAATGCTAATTTAGTATCTCTTATTCCCTCAATAATTTTGAAAACAAAATTTGAAACTAGTATTCCTAAAGAAAAATTATCAGCCTTAAAGAAAACCTCATTGCTTTTAGATGAAATTTTAAATCGTATGCCAAATACTCAACAAGCCTATGTTGGTGAAAATGCCTTTTCACATAAAGGAGGTTTGCATGTTTCAGCAATAAACAAAGACCCTAAAACTTATGAACATATAGACCCAGAAATAGTAGGTAATACTAGAAAAGTTGTAATTTCTGATCAATCTGGCCGATCTAATATCATATCTCTTTTAAATACTGTTGGTATTAACCCAGATGATCATTCAGATAAATTAGATTTTTTACTCCAAAAAGTAAAAGAGAGAGAATTCAAGGGTTACGCTTACGATCAGGCAATTGCGAGTTTTGAGATACTAGCTAGACAAACTCTTTTCGGTATCCCAGAGTACTTTGAATTAAAAAGATTTAAAGTTATTGATGATAGAAGATGGAATGCTAAGGGAGAATTAGTAACTGAGTCTGAAGCAACTGTAAGGATAGAAGTTGAAAAAAAAGAATACATGAATGTAGAAGTAGGAAATGGTCCAGTAAATGCTTTGGACAAAGCTTTAAGAAAATCATTAATGGGCTTTTACCCTGCTTTAGAAGATTTAGAATTAACTGATTTTAAAGTAAGAATTTTATCCTCAGAAAAAGGAACAGATGCAATAGTTCGTGTTCTTATCGAGACAAAGGATCAAAAAGGATCCATTTGGACAACAGTAGGTGTCTCTACTAATATAATTGATGCGTCTTATAACGCCCTTAGAGAGAGCTTAATTTATAAATTAATTAAGTCCTCTTGAAAAAAACAATTCATTTTATATTAAACAAACCCCAGTTATCTGAAAATGTTGGTATGTCTCTAAGATCAATAGGATGTTTTGGTTTTGAGAACTTATCCTTAGTAAGTCCAAGAAAAATTTGGCCTAATGATAAGGGAATAAAATCTGCAAAGCATTTTTCATCCTTAGTTAAAAAAGTTAAGATATATCAATCAATACCAGATGCTATGAAAGGTAGTGATATCTTAATTGCAACGACAGTTAGGAAAAGAGACTTTCACATACCTCAAATAAAAGTAAATGAAATATCTAAACTAAAATCGAAAAAAATATCAATTTTGTTTGGTCAAGAAAATAATGGATTGTCCAATAAGGAGATATCACATGCTAATTTTCTATTGTCTCTACCTACATACAACAAGAGTTCGCTCAATTTATCTCATACTGTAGCTTTAATTGCTTATGAATTGAGTCAAATATCTCTATCTAATATTAATCCAACTTTTGAAAATTCTCCTGCAAGCTCAAAAGATATTGAAAAATTTTTATCATTTCTGATGAAAATACTAGAAAAAAGAAAATTTACATCAATCTCATCCAAAAGAGATAATTTAGAAATATCTTTAAGAAATTTTTTAAAAACATCAAAAATAGACCAAAAACAAATAAAAACAGCCTATGGAATTTTAAAATTTATTACAAAATAAATTGACTTAAAAGGCTAAATCTATATAAATCACCAATTCATGACAAAAAGACTATCTTCAAAACATAAAATTGATAGAAGACTAGGTCTAAATTTATGGGGTAGACCTAAAAGCCCTTTTAATAGAAGACCCTATGGTCCCGGCCAACATGGTCAAGCAAGAAGAAGAAAGCCTTCTGATTTTGGAGTTCAATTAGCAGCTAAACAAAAGCTCAAAAAATATTATGGCGATATTACTGAGAAACAATTTTTAAAAATTTATCAAGCAGCTTCTAGAAAAAAAGGCGATACTAGTCAAATTCTAATTGAACTTTTAGAACGAAGATTAGATGCTGTTGTGTTTAGACTAAAGTTTGCTCCAACTGTATTTTCCGCAAGACAACTAGTAAATCATGGACATGTTTTGGTAAACGGTAAAGTAGTAAATAAAAAATCTTATCAGGTTAATGATGGTGATGAAATATCCCTTCAACAAACTAGCCAGAATATTCCAATGATAATTCAAACATTAAGCTCTAATGAAAGAGATGTTCCTGAGTATTTACAACTAGAAATATCAAAATGTCTTGGTAAATTTGTTAGAGGTCCTCAATTGACAGATGTTCCTTACCCTGTTCAAATGGAACCTAATTTAGTTGTTGAATTCTACTCTAGATAATCATTAGTTAAAAATCTATTCAATTAATCTAACAGCGCATAAATTTCGAAAAGATATTTATGAAAATAAAAATACTAACAGTCATATTTTCTCTTTTTATTACAAGCCTTTTCGCTGCTGGATCTAGCTCCGATGATAGTGCTAAAACTAATTATGGAAAAGATTATAAGTCAGCAATTAAGCTAATAAGAAGCAAAGATTATGATAAGGCAATAAGAAAGCTGAAGACTCTTACAACTGCTAGTTCAACAGATTTTACTAAAGCTGATGTTTACAATGAGTTAGGTTTTGCTTACAGAAAAAGTGAAGACTTTGATAATGCAGCAAAATATTACAAAAAAGCTCTTGAATTAGACCCAGAACACTTAGGTGCTATCGAATACCAAGGTGAAATGTATGTAGATCTTGGTCAAAAAGAAAATGCCTTAAATAATTTAGCTTTACTTAAAAAACTAGTTGGAGAAAATAATTCTTATTATAAAGAATTAAATAATTATATTTCAAATAACTAATGAAAGGGGCAAAATAAATGCCCCTTTTTTAATTTACTTCAGTTTTGATGCCTTTTGTGTTTAGTAATTCTAGAAGTTCACCAGACTCAGCCATTTCTTTCATAATATCACAACCACCTACAAATTCTTTTTTTATGTAAAGTTGAGGTATCGTAGGCCAATTTGAATAAGTTTTTATACCTTCTCTAATGTTGTTATCTTCAAGTACATTACAATGGCCAAATTCAACCCCAGTTTTTTTTAAAATTGCGCTTGCGACTGACGAGAAACCACACATAGGAAAGTCAGGGTTACCTTTCATAAATAGGAAAACTTCATTATCTCCAATCATTTTTTCAATTTGATCTTTTGTACTACTCTCTAATTCCATTATTTTGTTCCTTTCGTTTTTAATTGCATAGCATGAAGCTCTTTATCCATTAATCCATCTAGTAATTTGTAAACTAACTGGTGTTGTTGTATACGTGACAATCCGTTAAACATATCACTTTCAATTTCAACTGAATAATGATCGTTATCACCGGCAAGATCCTCAATTACAATTTTAGAATTTGGAAATTTGCTCTCAAGGAGTCCTTCTAATTTTTTTTGTTCAATAGGCATCTAACTAATTATTTTCTCAAAATCATTACGATATTTATTCATAATATCAAAATAGTCAAATTTTTTAGAGTTTATCTCAATACCTTCTTTAATTATCTCCCCAATTTCGAGGTATTCAGCACCTTTTTTTGTCAGAAATGAAGTCACTTCTTCAAAATCTTTACTTCTGATTTCAATCACATATCCAGCACTATATTCGCAGAATAAATCAATAGCATCAGGGACCTTGACCCTAAAACCCATATCCTTATATTGCATTTTTAATAATGCCGAAAAGACACCCCCTCTGGAAATATCATTGCAAGACATAATGCATTTCAAATCTGATAATTCCAAAACACAATTTGCAATTTTTTTTTTCAAAATCTAGATCTAATTCCTCTAAATCATTAAATTCACATATGTTAAAAACAATTTTTTGATCTTGTAATAAGTAAGGACTACAATTTTTTGTTAATTGTTTTCCTAAAATAAGGATCTTATTACCAATTTCACAAAACTTATTTGTGTTTATTTTATTTAAATCCATATTGGAACCTACCATTCCTATTACAGGTGTAGGCTTAATTGGTATTTCATTTGTCTGGTTATATAAAGACACATTACCTGAAACAATAGGTGTGTTGAATTTGACAGCTGCAGTTTTTAATCCATGAATAGATAAAACCAACTCTCCCATAATGTTTGGATCTAAAGGACTTGCAAAGTTAAGGTTATTTGTAATCGCTAAAGGATTAATATTGCATGCAATTAGATTTCTATATGACTCAGCAACCGTATATTTCATTCCTTCATAAGGATTAATTCTTATGTATAATGGATTGCAGTCGGTAGATGCACCAATAACTTTTTGTGTTCCGTGAATCTTTATTATACCTGATGATTGACCTGGTTCTCTGATAGTATCTCCCATAACAGTAGAGTCATATTGATCGAAAACCCAACTTTTATCTAAATAATTAAGATTTGTAAGAAGGTTAATTATCATATCTTCCAATTTAATTTTGGAAAAAAATCAAAATCTTTGTATTTTCTTTTTCTTGGGATGTAAAACTCTCTATCGTACTCAGGAGCATCATCAACAATTATTTCTACAGGAAGATCGACAACTATTTTATTATTTGACTCAAACACAACTCTTTTTGTATCTGTTATTTCTCCAATGACTTCATAATCAATCTGCCATTTTTGAAGAATTTCTCTGACTTTATGATTATTTTTTTTATCGATAACAGCTAGCATTCTTTCTTGGCTTTCAGATAAAAGTATCTCATAGGCGCTCAGTGGTTGCCTCAATGGAACTTTATCAAGATTGATATAAACACCTACATTTCCTTTTGAAGCCATTTCTACACTGGAGGAGGTAATACCCGCAGCTCCCATATCTTGCATAGACTCTATTAATCCTGAAGACATTAATTCTAAGCAACCTTCCATTAAAAGTTTTTCCATGAAGGGATCACCAACTTGTACAGAGGGTCTTTTTTCATCCTCATCTTCCTCTGAAAAAACATCAGAGGCCATACTTGCTCCATGAATCCCATCTTTTCCAGTTTTAGATCCAATGTAAACAATAAGGCCACCAATAGATTTTGGTTTAGAGTAAAAAATTTTATCTTTTTGAACATGTCCCATAGCCATAGCATTAACTAAATTATTAAAATCATATGTTGACTCAAACTCACACTCACCACCAATATTAGGAATTCCAATACAGTTACCATAGTGTCCAATTCCATGAACCACACCATTTAACAAGTATTTTGTTTTTTCAGTTTCTATTAAACCAAATCTAATTGAGTCAAGAGTAGCAATTGGTCTTGCTCCCATTGTAAATATATCTCGTAGTATACCTCCAACACCAGTTGCTGAACCGTTGAAAGGTTCTATATAACTTGGATGGTTGTGGCTTTCTATTTTAAACGCAATACCGTCGTTATCTTGCAAATCAATTACACCAGCGTTTTCTCCTGGTCCCTGAATTACAATTTCATTATCTGTAGGGAGTTTCTTAAGCCATTTTTTTGAAGTTTTATAACAGCAGTGTTCATTCCACATAGCAGAAAAAATACCCAATTCCTCAATGCTTAAGTTTCTGTTTAGATATTTCCTAATGACCTGAAATTCATCTAAAGTTAAACCGTGTTGAAGTATTAACTCTTCATTCATGAAATTAACGACTCTATAATAAGTCTCCCATCTTGTGATTGATGAAAATCAGAATATGCTCTCTCGGGATGAGGCATCATTCCAAGAACATTCTTTTTTTTGTTTGTAATACCTGCAATAGCCTCTATTGAACCATTTATATTTTCTTCAGTGTTTGAGAATTCACCTTTGCAATATTCAAATGCAATTTGTTCATTATTTTTTAATAAATTCAAAGTTTCAGTATCACAATAAAAATTCCCTTCGTTATGAGCTACAGGTATTTGAAGAATCTGGTTATCTTTGATTGATAAATTAAAATTATTTTTAAATTTTTTTTTCATAAAACAATTTTTTCCTAAAAATTTGAGTTTTTTATTTCGAATTAATGCTCCTTCAAGAAGTCCAATTTCAGTTAAAATTTGAAAGCCATTACAAATACCTAATAAATATCTATTATCATTTGCATGTTTGACAACTTCATCAATAATTTTACTTTTTGATGCCATTGCTCCTGATCTTAAATAATCACCAAAGCTAAAACCTCCAGGTAAAATTACTAAATCAACTTTTGGCAATGATGTCTCCTCATGCCAAATATTATGAACCTCACCTTTAGTTAAATCCTTTAAGTAGCATAATGCGTCTCTGTCACAATTAGATCCAGGAAATGTTATAACAGCAGATTTAAAACTCATCCAAGCACTTCGTACTCTTCAATAATATCGTTGACTAAAAGTTTTTTGCAAGCAGAGTCGATTTTTTGTGCTTTTTCCTCTTTACTTATATTATCGGGTAAATCTAATTCAATGAGTTTTCCCTGTCGGATATTTGAAAATTCTGTAAATCCTAAACTATTAAGTGACTGTTCAATTACTTTTCCCTGTGGTTCTAAAATTTGGCCTTTAAGTCTTACTAAAATTTTTATTCGCATTAAATTGTCAAGTTTAACCTATTAAGCACCTCTACATATGCTTCTTCGATATTTCCTAAATCTCTACGAAATCTATCTTTATCAAGTTTTTTATTTGTTTTTAAATCCCACAAACGACATGTATCTGGTGATATTTCATCTGCTAAAACAAGCTCATCAGTTTTTTTACAAATTCCAAATTCTAACTTAAAGTCAACTAGATTTATTCCTATAGTATAGAACGTTGACCTTAATATGTCATTTATTCTCAGAGAGTATTCATCTATTAACTCTAATTCATCAAAATCACATAAACCTAAATTAAGAATATGTTCAGAACTTATATGAGGATCGCCAAGTTCATCCGATTTTAAACAATACTCAATTAACGTATCAGATAATTGTGTTCCTTCTTTTACACCAAACTTTTTAGATAAAGAGCCAGCAAAGAAATTTCTAACTAAAACTTCAATTGGAATAATATCTACTTTTTTTAAAAGCTGAGATTTTTTATCAATTTTCTTTATAAAGTGTGTTGGAATATCACAATGATTCAATATTTGAAATAAATAACTCGATATAGCATTATTAATTGCACCCTTATTCTTTATAGAGCCCTTTTTTAAATTATTAAAAGCTGTAGCATCATTTTTATAGGTAGCTATGACCTCCTTACTAGTTTTGGCATAAATAATTTTTGCTTTTCCCTCATATAATTTTTTCAATTTTACTGCCATTAATTAATCCTTTTAAATATTTTATCAACATTTTTAAAAAGATTTTTATTATTGAAAATATTATTAATCTTACTTGATATTTTTAATTTGGCTAAACGAGGATGACTCAAAAGATTATCTTTAAAAGACATATTACCTTTCCAAGTTTTCAAAGCACAATCTTGAACAATCTTATAGGCATCTTCTCTTAAAACTTTATTTTCAATAAGAAAAATCAGAACATTTTGTGAATAGGGTAGACCTTTTAAAAGATTTAAATTTTTCATCATATTTTTTTTATTTATATTTAAATTATTTAAAACGTTGATCATTCTTTGAACTGCAAAGTCGAGCGTTATGGTGACATTGGGAGCGTTTATTCTCTCAACACTGGAGTGACTTATATCTCTTTCATGCCATGAAGTTATATTCTCCAAAGCAGGAATGGTTAACGATCTAATCACTCTTGCTAGTCCTGTTAAATTTTCTGATAAAATTGGATTTTTTTTATGAGGCATTGCCGAACTACCCTTTTGGCCTTTTCCAAAACCTTCCTCAACTTCTAAAACTTCTGTTCTTTGTAAGTGTCTAATTTCAGTTGATAGACGTTCTATGGAGCTTGCAATAATAGCAAAAGAGCAAAAAAGGTCCGCATGCCTATCTCTTGGAATTATCTGCGTAGAGACAGGTTCGATTGAAAATTTTAATTTTTTAGCAATCATTTGCTCTACCCTTGTGTCAATATTTGAATATGTCCCTACAGGACCAGACATTTGAATTGTTTGAATTTGTTTTATCGAATTTTTAAGACGATCTATGTTTCTTTTGTTTTCGGCTAGATATCCTAATATTTTTAATCCAAAAGTAGTCGTTTCGGCGTGAATACCATGACTTCTACCGATACATAATGTGTACTTATGTTTTTTTGAAATATTTAAAAGAGATTTACTCAAAGTTTTTAAACCTTCAAGAATTATATTACTTGATTGGTTAAGTTGTATGGAGAAAGAAGTATCTAAAATATCACTAGAAGTTAGTCCTTTATGAATATACCTAGACTCGGGTCCTACATACTTTGCTACATTAGTTAAAAAAGCAATTACATCGTGCTTTGTTTTTTCTTCAATTTTTTCTATTTCTTTTACCTTAAACTTTGCTTTTTTTTTGATTTTGTTTGAGGTCCCTTTGGGTATCTGACCTAATTTTTCCATAGCCTCACAAGCGAGAATTTCAAGGTCAAGCCATATTTGAAATTTATTATTATCTTCCCAGATTTCTTTAAGAATTTTTCTAGAGTATCTTGGTATCAATTATAAAAAGCCTTATTTGGAGACTCTGTAAGAATCTCAATATTATCACCATTAATATATATCGTATGTTCGTACTGAGCGCTAAGTGTTTTATCTTTAGTCACTGCAGTCCAACCATCGTTTAGTATTTTAGATTGATATTTACCAACATTGATCATGGGTTCAATTGTAAAAATCATCCCATCTACAAATTTTACTTTATCATACTCACTATCGTAATAGTGTAAAATACTTGGATTCTCATGAAATTTTAATCCAACTCCATGTCCACAAAAATCTCTAACAACACTAAAATTATTTGAAGTTGCTATATCCTCAATTTTTTTTCCTATTCTACTGATCGGCTCACCAACTTTTATTTCATCAATACTCTCTATCAAACACTCGTGGGTAACCTTACATAGATTACTCGCTTTGATTGAAATGTCTCCTACTTTAAACATCCTTGATGAGTCCCCATGCCAACCATCAATTATTGTCGTTACGTCTATATTTAAAATATCTCCATTTTGAAGGTTTCGATTATAATTTGGAATTCCATGACAAATGACATGATTTAATGAGGTACATGTAGACTTTGGAAAACCTCTGTAAAACAATGGTGCAGGTGTCCCTCCTAGCTCTTGAATTCTTGTTAAACAATAATCATCAATCTCAGATGTTGAAACACCTTCTTTAATAATATTATTTAATTCATCTAAAATAGTTGCAGTTATTTTACTTGCCTCTCTACAAGGTTCTACTTCATCACTTTTGTATGACTTAATTTTCATCAATATTTATCTCACCTGTAATATTTATACCTTTATGTGAAACGTTACATTTAAAGGCTCTAAATTGTACGCCGCTTTTTTTTGCTTTAAGAGAGTTTTCATAATACTCATTATCCAAATCTTTAGCTATAGAAAATCTATCTACATCATTTCGTTGAATTAGATATATTAAAAAACATCTACTACCTTTTTTCGACATATTACTTAACTCAATTAAATGTTTAGATCCCCTTGAAGTAATTGCATCTGGAAATTCTGCTAAATTCTTTTTTCTTAATAAAGTGACTGATTTAACTTCAATGTAAGTATCTCCATTTGGGTGGCTAGCTAAGATATCAACTCTAGAATTTTTTCCATATTTCACCTCTTTTTTTAAATCCCCGTTAATTTCCTGCAAAATTTTTTTTTCTTTCATTGCGTTGAAAACTATTTCATTTGGCAGAGATGTGTTTACTCCTACAAAAGTTTTATGATCTCTAATTGCCTCTAATCTATATTTTAATTTTGCATTTGAGTTTTCAACTTTGGCAACTAATACTTTTGAGTCCTCTTTCAATAAACCTAAAAGTGATCCTGTATTTGGGCAGTAAGCTGTTACAACTTCATTATCAATCTTTAATTCTACAAAAAATCGCTTATAGCGTTTTATAAAAAAACCCTCTAATATTTGATCTTTATACTTCATTTATGGTAACCACTAAAAAAATTAACTCTGCTTGTCTTATTATCATTGGCAATGAGATATTATCAGGTAGGACACAAGATAAAAATATAAATCATATAGCTAAAGAGTTGTTCATTTGTGGTATTTCTCTAGAGTTAGTGGTTGTAATTCCTGATAAAAAAAAAATAATTATTTCTCAAATAAGAAAATTAAAAAATCAATATGATATTGTTATAACCACTGGTGGTATAGGTCCAACACACGATGATATTACATCTGAGTCAATTAGTTTGGCAGTAAAAAAAAAATACAAATTACATAATGGTGCATATAGAGAATTAAAAAAATATTATACGAAAATTAAATCTGAACTAACTGATGCTAGAATAAAAATGGCATATATGCCAGAAGGTTCTAAGTTAATTTTAAATAAAGTTAGTGGAGCGCCAGGTTTTAAAATTGAAAATATTTATGTATTTGCTGGTATACCTTCAATAGTACAAGCGATGATGATAGAATTTAAAAAAATGATAAAAATTAAAAATAAATTTTATTCAACTACTATATCTACAAAACTTTTCGAAAGTAAAATAGCTCATATACTTGTTGAAGCTGAGAGAAAATATAAAAAAATTTCTATAGGTAGCTATCCAATTTTCGATGGAAAGCCGAAGGGTGTAGAAGTTGTTATAAACTCTCAAGTAAACAAACTAGGCGTTAGCAATGCGAAAAAATTCATATTAAGAGAAATAAACAAAATCATTTAAGATTGAGTCAATTTAATATAAAACAATATTTCTTTATGGCGGAGTAGCTCAGTTGGTTAGAGCGGTGGAATCATAATCCATGTGTCGGGGGTTCAAATCCCTCCTCCGCTACCAAGAATAATCATTGTAATTGTTGATATTTTGACATATCTTTCGTTTTCTGATCGCGGGGTAGAGCAGCTTGGTAGCTCGTCAGGCTCATAACCTGAAGGTCGTAGGTTCAAATCCTACCCCCGCAACCAGCTCCCTGAAAAACCTATTCTTTTCAATGGTTTTTTTTTATTTTTTTTATTGAAATGCATTTGACAATGTCCCCATAAAGTGTAGATATATTCTACTTTTTATTGGATTCACTAGGCCATTTATTGTGCATTAGTGATTCTTGCTCTTTATTTTTTGTAAATATGAAATGAATAGACGGTGGGTTTATAACGTCAAATTTCGATCAAGCTTTCATTTGAGAAAAATGTTAGCTCGTTATTTTGGCGTCTAACCTACGTCAATTTAAAACTTTGTTTTTTATGAGTAGGTAATTCAACTTAAGAGTTTGATTATGGCTCAGAACGAACGCTTGCTGCATGCTTTATACATGCAAGTCGAACGGAGGCCCTAGCTTGCTAGGTGTCCTTAGTGGCGCACGGGTGAGTAACACGTGGGAACATACCTTATAGTACGGAATAACTGCGGGAAACTGTAGCTAATACCGTATACTCCAGTAATGGGAAAGATTTATCGCTATAAGATTGGCCCGCGCAAGATTAGCTTGTTGGTGAGGTAAAAGCTCACCAAGGCTTCGATCTTTAGCTGGTTTGAGAGGACGATCAGCCACACTGGGACTGAGACACGGCCCAGACTCCTACGGGAGGCAGCAGTAGGGAATATTGGACAATGGGGGCAACCCTGATCCAGCAATGCAGCGTGAGTGACGAAGGCCTTAGGGTTGTAAAACTCTTTCATCGGTGAGGATAATGACAGTAGCCGAAGAAGAAGGACCGGCTAATTCCGTGCCAGCAGCCGCGGTAATACGGAAGGTCCTAGCGTTGTTCGGAATTACTGGGCGTAAAGCGCATGTAGGCGGAACAGAAAGTTAGAAGTGAAATCCCTGGGCTCAACCTAGGAATTGCTTTTAAAACTTCTGTTCTGGAATTCAGGAGAGGAAAATGGAATTTCCAGTGTAGAGGTGAAATTCGTAGATATTGGAAGGAACACCAGTGGCGAAGGCGATTTTCTGGACTGATATTGACGCTGAGATGCGAAGGCATGGGTAGCAAACGGGATTAGATACCCCGGTAGTCCATGCAGTAAACGATGGGTGCTAGTCGTCGGACTTTTGTTCGGTGTCGTAGCTAACGCGTTAAGCACCCCGCCTGGGGAGTACGGTCGCAAGATTAAAACTCAAATAAATTGACGGGGACCCGCACAAGCAGTGGAGCATGTGGTTTAATTCGACGCAACGCGAAGAACCTTACCAGCGTTTGACATGGAAAGTGCCGGTTACAGAATGGTAACCTTCAGTTCGGCTGGCTTTCGCACAGGTGCTGCATGGCTGTCGTCAGCTCGTGTCGTGAGATGTTGGGTTAAGTCCCGCAACGAGCGCAACCCTTATCGTTAGTTACTAACAGTTCGGCTGAGGACTCTAGCGAAACTGCCGGTGATAAGCCGGAGGAAGGTGGGGATGACGTCAAGTCCTCATGGCCCTTACACGCTGGGCTACACACGTGCTACAATGGTAATTACAACGGGACGCAATACCGCGAGGTGGAGCTAATCCCCAAAAGTTATCTCAGTTCGGATTGCACTCTGCAACTCGAGTGCATGAAGTTGGAATTGCTAGTAATCGCGGATCAGCATGCCGCGGTGAATACGTTCCCGGGTCTTGTACACACCGCCCGTCACACCATGAGAGTTGGTTTTATCTTAAGTCAGTGCGCTAACCTTCGGGAGGCAGCTGCCCACGGTACGGCCAGCGATTGGGGTGAAGTCGTAACAAGGTAGCCGTAGGGGAACCTGCGGCTGGATCACCTCCTTTCTAAAGGAAAAAAAACTTTGAACTAAGTGTACGTTCGAAGTAACCACCGTCTATTTGTTTTGCTTTTTTCAACATGTGTTGATAAAGAGCATTGATTGGGCGTGTAGCTCAGTTGGTTAGAGCGCGCGCTTGATAAGCGTGAGGTCGGAGGTTCAAGTCCTCCCTCGCCCACCAACAATGTTGGGGGATTAGCTCAGCTGGGAGAGCGCCTGATTTGCATTCAGGAGGTCAGCGGTTCGATCCCGCTATCCTCCACCAACTTTTTAAAATCGTAAATATGTAAGCTGATAACACAGACGAATGACTTGCACGAGTTATTCGTCAATTAAACAACTAATATAACAACAAATAACTACAAAAAGTTATTAACTACAAACTTTTCACTGTGTGTTAATAATTCAAGCGCGTAAGAGCATTTGGTGGATGCCTTGGCATAAAGAGGCGATGAAGGACGTGACAGACTGCGATAAGCTCGGACTTGCTGTCAATAAGCTTAATCCGAGATTTCCGAATGGGGAAACCCAATAACTTATAAGTGAATTCATAGCTTATAAGGGCGAACCTAGGGAACTGAAACATCTAAGTACCTAGAGGAAAAGATATTCCGTTAGTAGTGGCGAGCGAAAGCGGATCAGGCCAGTGCTACTTTTTACTAAACCAGAACTGTATGGAAAGGCAGGCCATAGTGAGTGATAGCCTCGTATGGGTAGATAGTAAAAAATAGACATGAGTAGGGCGGGACACGTGAAATCCTGTCTGAATATAGGAAGACCACTTCCTAAGCCTAAATACTACTTTATGACCGATAGTGAACCAGTACCGTGAGGGAAAGGCGAAAAGAACCCCTAGCAGGGGAGTGAAATAGACCCTGAAACCGGATGCTTACAAGCAGTTGGAGCCTCTTTATGAGGTGACAGCGTACCTTTTGTATAATGGGTCAGCGACTTAATCTCATTAGCAAGCTTAAGCCACATAGGTGTAGGCGAAGCGAAAGCGAGTCTGAATAGGGCGATTTAGTTAATGGGATTAGACTCGAAACCGAGTGATCTAGTCATGAGCAGGTTGAAAGTGAAGTAAAATTTACCGGAGGACCGAACCCACTAGCGTTGAAAAGCTACGGGATGACTTGTGATTAGGGGTGAAAGGCCAACCAAACTCGGAAATAGCTAGTTCTCCGCGAAAACTATTTAGGTAGTGCGTCGTGTGAATCTTGTCGGGGGTAGAGCACTGAATGGGCTAGGGGGAAGCAATTCCTACCAAACCTAATCAAACTCCGAATACCGATAAGTCTGCACGGCAGACAGTCCATGGGTGCTAAGGTCCTTGGACGAGAGGGAAACAGCCCAGATCAACAGCTAAGGTCCCCAAATAATGATTAAGTGTGAAAGGGAGTGGGAACTCCAAGACAGCCAGGAGGTTGGCTTAGAAGCAGCCATCCTTTAAAGAAAGCGTAACAGCTCACTGGTCTAATTAAGAGATCCTGCACCGAAAATGTAACGGGGCTCAAATCATTTACCGAAGCTTTGACAATTACTTTGTAATTGGGTAGCGGAGCGTTCTGTAAGCCTGTAAAGGTGATGCGTAAGCATTGCTGGAGGTATCAGAAGTGCGAATGCTGACATGAGTAACGATAAGAAATGTGAAAGACATTTCCGCCGAAATCCTAAGGTTTCCTGCGTAAAGCTAATCTGCGCAGGGTTAGTCGGCCCCTAAGGCGAGGGCGAAAGCCGTAGTCGATGGGAAGCAGGTTAATATTCCTGCACCAGCTGGTAGTGACGGATAAAGAAAATTGTAAGTTCTTATTGGATTGAGCTTGCAGTGAATTTGTCCCTGGAAATAGCTCCAGCATTAGACCGTACCAAAACCGACACAGGTAGGAGGGTAGAGCATACCAAGGCGCTTGAGAGAACTATGTTGAAGGAACTCGGCAAATTACACTTGTAACTTCGGGATAAAAGTGACCTTCTATTGGGCAACCACTAGAGGGTGGCACAGAAGAGGGGGTAGCGACTGTTTACTAAAAACATAGCACTATGCAAAGTCGAAAGACGACGTATATGGTGTGACGCCTGCCCGGTGCCGGAAGGTTAATAGGAGGGGTGCAAGCCCTGAATTGAAGCCCCGGTGAACGGCGGCCGTAACTATAACGGTCCTAAGGTAGCGAAATTCCTTGTCGGGTAAGTTCCGACCTGCACGAATGGCGTAACGATTTCCCCACTGTCTCCAACATAGACTCAGTGAAATTGAATTCTCGGTTAAGATGCCGAGTAACCGTGGTTAGACGGAAAGACCCCGTGCACCTTTACTGCAGCTTTGTATTGGTATTAGGGGACAGATGTGTAGCATAGGTGGGAGACTTTGAAGGAGTGGCGCTAGCCATTCTGGAGTCAATAGTGAAATACCACTCTTCTGTTCCTTGATGCCTAACCATACACCGTCATCCGGTGTTGGGACCATGCATGGTGGGCAGTTTGACTGGGGCGGTCGCCTCCCAAAGAGTAACGGAGGCGCGCGATGGTAGGCTCAGAACGCTTGGAAACCGTTCGTCGAGTGCAATGGCATAAGCCTGCCTGACTGTGAGACCCACAAGTCGAGCAGAGACGAAAGTCGGTCATAGTGATCCGGTGGCACTTCGTGGAAGGGCCATCGCTCAACGGATAAAAGGTACGCCGGGGATAACAGGCTGATCTCTCCCAAGAGTCCATATCGACGGGGAGGTTTGGCACCTCGATGTCGGCTCATCGCATCCTGGGGCTGAAGCAGGTCCCAAGGGTTTGGCTGTTCGCCAATTAAAGCGGTACGCGAGCTGGGTTTAGAACGTCGTGAGACAGTTCGGTCCCTATCTGCCATGGTTGTGGAAGCTTGAGAGGATCTGCCCTTAGTACGAGAGGACCGGGGTGGACGTACCTCTGGTGTACCTATTGTAGCGCCAGCTGCATCGTAGGGTAGCTATGTACGGAATGGATAACCGCTGAAAGCATCTAAGCGGGAAGCCAACCTCAAAACTAGGCTTCGTTATAGGATCGTGGAAGACTACCACGTTGATAGGCTAGGTGTGGAAGTGTGGTAACACATGAAGCTAACTAGTACTAATAATCCAATGCTTGAATTTTAATACACAGCGAAAAGTTTTAACTACTACTTGTTATAAAAAGTTTGTGGCGGTCATAGCGGAGTGAAAAAACCCGATCCCATTTCGAACTCGGTCGTGAAGGCCTCCAGCGCCGATGGTACTTAGTCTTAAGGCTTGGGAGAGTAGGACGCCGCCTATTTAAAATCATTACATATCTACTATTTTAAAATCATTAATTGATAGTTTATAAAAAACTATATAAATTTTAACAATGAAACGAACACTTCGACGATATATTAATATTATTTGCCGCAAAGAGTCTTCATTAAAAAAAAAAATTTAGATTTAATAATTTCCCATATTTTTAAAGCTGACTTCTTAGTAATATTAGCCTTAAACACCTATTTATTAATATTAAACATTATTTCTTTAATTCTATTTTTAAAGCCTTTTTATCTTCTATCTATTTCAAATTCTTTAAAATTATCTCGCTATTTAAATAATTTTTTTTTAAAAAAAAAAATCGATGAATTAGTTTTTGCAATATTTTACTTATATGACGAAGACGAAACATTGAATGAAATTCATATAAACAATTATAATAATAGTACGATTTATGATTTCATTGTAATCGGATCTGGGCCAGCAGGATCAATATCATCTCTAAATATTCAAAAAAAAGGAAAAAAAGTACTCTTAATTGATGAAGGCAGTTATTATCAAATTTCTTCAAAAAAACATCCGGCTTCAGAGTTTTATCATAAATGGAGAAACGGGGGTATCATATCCTCATTATTCCCAAATCAAGTCTCATTTTCAAGCGGTATAGGTCTAGGTGGGGGCTCAGAAATAAATAGTGGCTTACTTCACTACCCTACTGATAGCTTTATTGAAAAAACAAAAAAAAAATACAGTGTTAAAAATTTTGATAAAAATTTAATAAATAAATCTTTAGACAATATTATTACTTTTATGAAATTAGGAAAAAATGTTAACAATAAAATGGAAGATTGCTCTAATATATTTTTAAAAGTCTGCAGAAGTTCCAACGTTAAAGTAAATAAAATTTCAAGAATGATTAACTATAATCAAATTATGCCAGAAGCTAAAAAATCAATGACAAACACTTTCATAAAAGAATATTTGAAAAATAATCAATCAAACGTGCTTACAAAAACTAAAGTAAAAAAAATAAAAAAAATAAAAAAAAATTGGGAAATAGAATGTATTAAAGATAATAAAAAAATTAAAATAAAAAGTGCTAATATCTTACTTTCGTGTGGAGCAATACAAACAAATAAACTTTTAATTTCACAAAAATTAGTTAAAGGCACTCATAAAGAAATAGCTAAGAGGTTTTATTTACATCCTATGATGAAATTTTTTGTAAAATTTAAAAAAGATGTAAATCTTTCAAAGAATTTTGGAGATATCCATCCATATCAAATAACTGAGTTCTATCCAGATTTTGTAATTGGAAAGGCAGCAAGTAATAAAAAATTTATGAAAATTTCAGCTATTGGAGATAAAAATCTTTTAAATGATATTGAAAAAAACTTTAAAAAAATAAGTATTTATCATCTTACCTTCTCTGATGGAGTTGGAAATATAATTAAATTACCTTTTTTTGATAGTTATTTATACTCTTACAAATTTTCCAAAAATTTTGAAGATACACTTAACAATGGATTAAAAGTTTTTTCAAAAATTTTTCTAGAATCTGATCAAGTCTCAGAAATAGTAATCCTTGGTAATAGAAATATCTATTTAAATAGGAGTAATTATGTTGAGAAAATATCAAAAATAAAAATTCATGATATTAAATTTTCTGCAGTTCATATACTTGGCGGGACCCCTTTTGGAGAAAACAAAAATATTACAATAGTTGATTCATATGGCGAAATGCATGAACATAAAGGTTTATATGTTAATGATAGCTCATTAATTAATGAAAAACTTTTATTAAATCCACAAGGTACTGTAATGGCATTAACTCAAAGATTAAAGTTAAGATTAGATATGGAATAAATCTCTTAATCGAAAATAAATTTTAATTCTATGTATATTCCTTAAACTATATAATTAGCTTATGTCAACTCATTTAATAACTGGTGGCAACGGTTTTGTCGGTACTTTTTTATGTGATCATATTTTAAATAAAAACGAAAAAGTAATCTTAGTTGATATTATTGAGGATGCAAATGTCGACAGTAGAGCAAAATTTATTAAATGTGATATTACAAACTTTGAAGAAATTAATAAAATTTTAAAAGAAAATCATATTGATTATGTTTACCATTGTGCTGCACTTGTTCCCATTAAAAAATCTGGTAAGAAATTTCGCGATGTCAATGTAAAAGGAACAGAAAATGTAGCAAATTCTGCAATTCAAAATAAGATTAAACATTTTGTTCATATTAGCTCATCTGCTGTATTTGGGAATGTCACAAAAAGTGATTGTCCAATATCTAGATACCCTGACAATTTGAAACCAATCGAAATCTATGGGAAGTCAAAATTTGATGCTGAAAGTTCAATTAAAAGATTTATAAAGATTGATAATCAAGAAACATCATTTTCCATTATAAGACCGAGAACTATCATAGGCACGAAAAGATTAGGTATTTTTGAAATTTTATTTGAATGGATAGATGAAGGAAGAAATATATACATCATAGGTAAAGGAAACAATATTTTTCAATTTATTCATGTTGAAGATTTGTGTGATGCAATATACAGATCAGCAATTAAATCAAAAAATGATATTTATAACGTGGGTTCTACAAATTTTTTTACACTTAAAGAAACCTTAGATTATTTATGTGAAACATCAGGATCTGGCTCAGTTGTTAAACCCTTACCTAAAAATTTAGTAATAGGTATTTTAAAATTTTTAGATTTTATAGGTTTATCGCCTTTAGCTCCATGGCATTATCTGACTTATCATAAAGATTATTTTTTTGATGTATCTCATACAATAAATGAACTTAATTGGTATCCAAAATATGATGATAAAACTATGATAAAAGAGAGCTATGAATGGTATTTAAATAATAAAGATAACCTTAAAAGTATAGGATCTGCACATAAAAGTAAAATTAAACAAAAATTAATTAAATTTATAAAATATCTATCATGAATATTATAATTGTAATTCCATGTGGAATTTCAATAAAACAAAAAAAAAATACAGTTGTCTCATCGGCATTTAAATTGATTTTAGATAATGCATTAAGTTTAAATGATAAAAAATCGCTAATTTGTATTCCGTCTGGGAATAACTTTGGATTTAATAAGGGTGAACAACAATGCGCTATAGATTACTTAAAAAAAAATGGTATTAAGAAAATATTTTCTTCTGATCATACTTCAAAAAAATATATCGACACTTTTGATGCTTTAAATAATATTTTTTTTGAATTAAAAAATCAAATTAATAAAAATACAATCACAATTATTTCATACTCTTATCAAGCTGATAGAGTAAATTTAATTATAAATAAGTTAAATATAAGAATCTTTAAAGCTATAAAAGTGAAACCAGCCAAATTTTTTTATTTTGAGTTAGTGCCACTAAGACAATTATACTACCTATGTACTTTTACACATTGGTTATACGAGTTTATTGCTAAAATTTATTTTAAATTCTACAAACTATGATGCTAAATAAATTTATTAAATAATTAAATGATGTCATTAGGTCATCAACTTAAAAGTGGTAGCCTCGGGCGGACTCGAACCGCCACGGGAATAAATCCCACTGGATTTTAAGTCCAGACTGTCTACCAATTCCAGCACGAGGCCATATTAAAATTGTTATCGAATTTAGATGATTACTTAGGTTTTTCAATACTTTTGTTAATTTAAATAGTCTTGATTATCTATTATATCACCATATTTAAGTTTACCAAAAATTAGACCTGAAAATAAATCATAGTTTTTATTTTCTAAGGAATAGTTTGGTTTGAGTACATTTTTATTTTTATCTTCTAAAATCTTTTTGTAACTGTCAGGTAAATCATCTTCAATACTTCTTACTTCATTAATTGATAATGGACTTAGTTGGATATTAAAATCTTTAAAGGCCTTTAGTCTCACATCCTCACCAATTAAATAGCATAAAAAATCTGAACTTTTTGAATTATTTAAATAGGCACTAAAGCCATAAAAAGAGGTTGGTTTATAATCCAAATTTTCTATAAAAATACCTTTTTCATCGTCCCAAATATATCTACTTTTTGGAAAAAGTTGAAAGGCTTTAAAATTAATATTTTTATTTAGTAAAATTCCGTCACTGAATAACGTATAAATATTTTCTGAGTTCTCAAATGAATTGAAAACCTCTAAAAAATTATTATTTAAGATATTTTTATTGAGATTTTCATAACTTTTTGCAAACAAATCTGCGGTTAATTCAAATGATAAACTATTTAAATTAATAGAGGGTTGTTCCAAATGATATGTAATTAAATTAATTATATCCTCTTTAGTTTTAAAGCTCATTCCTAGAGTGTATTTAATTGGATTATATAATTCTGAAAATTCCTCAAAAGTTAATTTTTTATAATCATCCTGACTCAATAATATAAAAGTATCTAAATCTAAGGGGAATATATTTCCCATAACTTCAACTTCATTGTCATTATAAAAACTTAAAACTTTATTGGGTATCTGAGTTTGATTTAAACTTAATTTAGCTAAATCTCTAAATTCACCAAATATAATATCAAATTCATTTGCATTTTGATTAACTTCATTAATTGTAAATTCTATATCATTTATTAAAGAGTACTCACCGAGCGCATAATATAAATAATATTTATAATCTATGTAATCATTTTCGATAAGCCCAATATTCAAATCCTTTTTTATAAGACATTCATTTGCAATAGAATTTTTTTGAAAAATAAATAACAAAAAAAAAGTTAAGAGGAATTTTGAATTATTAAGAAATTTCACTTAATTAGTTGGATTTAAACATTTCTTTGTAAACACGTTCTTCAATTTTATGATCATTATCAAATAATAAAGGTATTTCCATACCCTCGGACATCTCAATTTCAACAGAAATAACGTCTTTAGCTTCAATATGATCAGCATGAACTACTATCGGTCTTTTAGATGGATTATTATTAATAATTTTAATTTTTGCATTATCTTTTAATAGACCTCCACGCCAATGTCTGGGACTATAGGCACTTACAGCAGTTAGAGCTACAACATTACT